>NZ_WKDB01000005.1:0-139414 GCF_021606215.1 Pseudomonas sp. PA-5-4B
GAGAAGTAGTGGGCGTCGTCGCGCCCGGTTAGATGGTATTTTGCTTGAGTGGATTGATCGGTTGAACACACCGGTGTTCACTCAACGCTACCCATCCGACCAACGAACCGAGCAAAAAAAACAATGAAACACCCCTCACTCGGGAGACAATTCAAAAGAATAGCGGCGTTGATATTAGTGCTTCTCGTCCTTGGGGCATGGATGTTTTACATGGGCTGGGCCTCTCGGGTTACCAGGCAAACCATCTTGATGGCATGGATTCCTGAATGGACGACCTATGTGGTATTCGGCGTTGTGACAGGCCTCTATTGTGCGTTCAGGCCCGAACGCAATCGCCCGCCCAACAGCACTAATATGTCTTCGACTAACAAGTTTTTAGGGGGCTTCAGCCTTGGATTCGTTTTCCTCCTGAATAGTTATGCCGTGTGCGTCTACCTGCTGCCTGGCGAAGTAATCCACTATAAATCCGTCTATGAAATCAGGTTTCCGGGACCGGCTTATGGGAAATATAGTCGTTGCGAGGCGGGCTTATGGATCAAGGATCTACACACTGAGCGCGATATCGAACTGTGCACAACCCGATCAGAACTTGACGATCAAATAAAACGCGGTATGACCGTTGCCTGGGTGACAGCGCGTACGAACACGCTAGGCACTTACATTATTAACCACACCTTTACCTACCCGTGAACCACGCCCTGTGCGGCGATGTTGCAATACTGCCCCTTGAAATACAGCAAGGGCTTCGCCGCAGCCGCTGCTCGCAGACTTAACGCCTTTACTTCACCAATCACGATCAGGTGGTCACCGGCGGCGTGTTCGGCGTGAATTTCGCAATCCAGCCAGTGCAGGCTGCCGGCAATGATCGGATTACCCAAAGGCGAGTGCTGCCATTGCACGCCGTGCCATTTGTCTGTGCCGCGGCGGGCGAATTGGTTGGAAATCCCGGCCTGCTCACCCGACAGGATATTGACCACGAATCGACCGGCCTGGCGAATCTTGGGGTAGCTGGCCGAATTGGACATTACGCTGAATGACACCAGCGGTGGGCTCATCGACACGCTGTAGAACGACTGACACGTGAAGCCGACCGGCTCGTCATCCAGGTGCGAGGTAATCACCGTAATACCGGACGCGTAGTGCCCGAGCGCTTCGCGAAAGCTCAGTGGCTCGACCGTCGTAGTGGGAAATGACATGGTAAATCCTGAACAGGGAGTGCAACTTGGTACACCCCTTCCAATGGTGGCTCAACGCGCGTTATTGAGCTCTCTTCGAACGATCTCTGCGCCTGCACTCAATGCATTCAACTTGCCGCTCGCCACGCGGCGAGGCAAGGGCGCCATGCCACAGTTGGTGCATGGATAAAGCTTGTCGGCATCAACAAACTGAAGGGCTTTACGCAGGGTATCGGCCACTTCCTCCGGCGTTTCAATGGCGTGGTTTGCCACATCAATGGCCCCAACCATGACTTTTTTACCGCGAATCAGCTCAATCAGGTCCAGGGGAACATGGGAGTTGTGACATTCCAGCGAAATGATATCGATGCTGGATTTCTGTAGCTTGGGGAAGGCTTCTTCATATTGCCGCCACTCCGACCCCAGGGTCTTTTTCCAGTCGGTGTTGGCCTTGATGCCATAGCCATAACAGATATGCACCGCCGTTTCGCATTTAAGGCCTTCAATGGCCCGTTCCAGGGTGGCGACGCCCCAGTCATTCACCTCGTCAAAGAACACGTTAAAGGCCGGTTCATCAAACTGAATAATGTCGACGCCCGCCGCTTCCAGTTCCCGGGCTTCTTCGTTGAGGATCTTGGCGAATTCCCACGCGAGTTTTTCGCGGCTCTTATAGTGGTTGTCATACAGCGTATCGATCATGGTCATGGGGCCTGGCAGCGCCCATTTGATCGGCTGGTTGGTTTGCTGGCGCAAGAACCTGGCGTCTTCGACAAACACCGGCTTTTGGCGCGCAACGGCGCCTACGACCGTCGGCACGCTCGCGTCATAGCGATCACGAATCCTGACGGTTTCACGCTTCTCGAAATCAACGCCGCTCAGGTGTTCGATAAACGTGGTGACAAAGTGTTGGCGGGTTTGCTCGCCATCACTGACGATATCAATCCCGGCGTTTTGCTGTTCTTGCAACGCCAAACGCAAGGCATCTTGCTTGCCTTCAATTAATTCGTCACCTTGCAACTTCCAGGGTGACCACAGCGTCTCGGGCTCAGCAAGCCAGGCCGGTTTTGGCAAGCTGCCAGCTGTAGAAGTGGGTAATAACTTTTTCATGACAGGCACAACCTTGTAAGTTTGATGAGTCAAGCGGCGTATTGCGCGGACCACTGTTCAAGCACAGCGTGATAGGGCTTGATGAAATTTTCCTCAACAAACCTGCCCTGCTCAATCGCCAGCCGACCACGTTCTTCTCGATCATAAACAATGCGTGTTAATGAATAATCCTGATGCTTCAAACTGGGTTGGTAGCGTTTTCCGGCGACAGAATTGGCATTGTAAATTTCAGGCCGGTAAATCTTTTGAAAGGTGTCCATCGTGCTAATGGTGCTGATAAGTTCAAGCGTCGTGTAATCACTCAGCACGTCACCGAAAAAATAAAATGCCAAGGGTGCAACACTGTTGGGCGGCATAAAATAGCGCACCTTCAAGCCCATCTTCTTGAAGTACTCATCGGTCAGCGAATACTCATCCTGCTGGTACTCAACGCCCAATACCGGGTGCTGGTTTTCAGTTCGCTGATAGGTCTTGGTATTCGAAACGCTCAAGCAGATGACAGGCAACTTCTTAAAGTGCTGCCTGTACGCCGCTGAATTCACAAAGCACTTGAACAGCTTGCCATGCAAGTCGCCAAAATTATCGGGCGTGCTGAATTCAGCCTGGCCTCTGTTGTGGCCCAACAACACCACGCTAAAGTCATAGTCGCGTACATATGAAGAAAAATTATTGCCGACGATGCCCTCAAGGCGCTCATTGGTTTTACGGTCCACAATCGTGGTTTTCAACACTTCAATCAGCGGAATGGCCTGCCCATTGCCTTCAACACCGATCTGCATTTGAGCCGAAACAATCTCGAGTTCGAGCGCATACCGATCACCGCTGGCGTTATCCCAATGGGCCAAGGCATTGAAGCGGTTATTAATCATCGTCAAGGTATTGCGCAAGTTTTCCTGACGACGCTCGCCCCTGGCCAAATTAGCAAAGTTAGTGGTGGTGCGCGTGTTTTCGGAGGGGCGATAGTGCTCGTCAAAACAAACACTCTTAATCGTAAATTCAAACGCGTTATCCATGACCACCTGACACCTTAAAATTTGAGACAGACTTGAGTTCACTGCTTGCCTTTTAGCAACACGCCGACGTTGGGCCCAAGTCTTTACAGTTTCAATAATTAAGGTGGAGTTTATGCTGGCTATAGAGCAAGAGATAATGAAACGATTTCACTAAACCTTTAGCCCTGTTCATGATGGATTGCCTCAAACCCAATGGGCCGAGCCGTGGGCTGTTCAGCCCGAGACGCGCGCAAATAAGATCGCCTTGAGTGATACTGCCAGGCTCTCTTCCCACTCTGTTTTGCGCAGCTCAAAGGACCATGGATAAACCCAAAGACGCCGGCTTTGCCTATCAGACGGTCTACCGTTACCTCGTCGAGTTGATCGACGCCAGCCCGTCGTCAGGCGAACGCAAACTGCCGTCCCTGCGCCAATTGGCCGAGCGCCTTGGCGTATCGGTGTCGACCACCAAGTACGCCTACGCCTTGCTTGAGGATGAAGGGCGGATCCACGCGCGGCCCAAACAGGGTTATTTCACAAGGGCCATGCCTGCACGGGTAACAACTGAAACCAACCTGCTCGACCAGGTGTTCGCCAATGCCCGCCAGCCGGGAATGCTCGCCTTGAGCAGCGATGCACCGGCCATGCTGTTGTCGCTGGAAAACCCGCTGCTGATGCTTGAGCGTGAACTGACCCGCCAGCACCCACGCTCGCTGGCGCCGCTTTACTTACCCTTCGGTGAGCCCGAGTTGCGCACCGCATTGGCCGAGCGCTACACCCAATCCGCCGACCGCTACTGGCAGGCCGACCAGGTGTATATCGGCGCGGACTTGCACAGCGTGCTGGATGCGGCACTTAATGCCCTGGACCTGTGCGGCACCGTGGCGCTGGTGGAGTCACCGTGTTCGTGGGCGATCCTGCGTCAGTTGCAAGCGGCGAAGATTCGCGTGATCGAAATGCCGCTCGATGCCCACGGGCGTTTCGACCTGGCGGCGCTGGAAGGCGTGCTGATGCGTGAGCCGATTCGCCTGGCGGTGCTGTCGTCGACGGTGAATATCCCCCAGGGCGGGGTGATGCCGGCACAGGACAAGCAGCAGATCTGCGGCTGGCTGGCGGCGCGGGATATCTGGCTGTTCGAAAACGACACTTACGGCGAGTTGTATTTCGAAGCGCCGCCGCCGCGTTATCGCGACTTCGCCGACCTGCAGAAGCTGCTGGTGTTTTCGACCTTCGATAAAGTCATCGGCTCGGAAGCGCCGTATGGCTATGTGGTGTGCCACGGGCACGCGCCGCAATTGCAGCGGGTGTTTCTGGAGCGTGGGTTTCGCCTGTCACCGATCCGGCAAAAGGCGATCGCCAAGCTGCTCACCTCCAAGCGTATCGACGCGCATTTAAAAGCGCTGCGGGCGCTGCTGCTGGAGCGCATGACCGGCATGAAAGCCTTGCTGGAGGAACATTGGCAGGTGATCGCGCCCCAAGGCGGCGCCAGCTTCTGGCTGCAAGCACCGCATGCGGTGGATATGCGTCAGGTATTTGAGCGCCTGCTGGCCCAACGCATCGTCATCGCCCCTGGCGAGCTGTTCAGCCAGCATGGCGCCTGGCCGCAACACCTGCGCCTAAGCTACACCCTCAACTGGAGCAAGGATATCGCCCAGGCCGTGAAGCGATTGGCCGAGGCGATCGATCAAAGCCCGTAGCAATGCCGCGCTTCAGGGAAACGGCCATGGCGCACATCGTCGGCAAACCGCTCGCAGGCATCGCGAATCACCGCGCCTACATCTGCGTACTGTTTGACGAAGCGCGGCAGGTGTTCGCCGCCCAGGCCCAACAGGTCTTCGGTCACCAACACTTGGCCATCGCAGGCCGGTGAAGCGCCAATGCCGATGGTGGGCATCTTTGAATCCAGGGTGATCTGCCGCGCGACGCCTTCGGCCACACCTTCGAGCAGCAGGCCGAAGGCGCCCGCCTCCAGGTTGGCACGGGCATCTGCGGCAATCACTGCAGCAGTTTCGGCGGTAAGCCCTTGTGCCTTGAAGCCGCCCATCACGTTGACGAACTGCGGCATCAGCCCCACATGGGCCATCACCGGAATGCCGCGCGCCACCAGAAACTCGACGGTGCCCGCCAACGCCACGTTGGCCTCCAGCTTCAGCGCATCGCAACCAGTGCGCGCCAGCACTTGGGCGCAGTTGCGAAACGCTTGCTCGTTGGATTCCTGATAACTGCCAAAGGGCATGTCGGCAATCACGCAGGCCAGGCGCGTGCTGTCGACCACGGCGCGGGTGTGGCCGATGATTTCTTCCAGCTGCATGCTCAAGGTCGAGGCCCGGCCGTAGCCGACCATCGCCGTGGAATCACCCACCAGAATGAAGTCGACCAGCGGGTCGATCAGCTTGGCGATGGCGCTGGAGTACGCGGTGAGGGAGACGATTTTCTGCTGGCCCTTCATGGCGACCAGTTGCGGGACGGTGAGGCGTTTGGTGCGGGTGTGGAGGCTCATCGGTGTTTTCCGTTTGTGCTGAATTCACGGCCCGATTATTGGTAAAACCCCAGGGTGTTCAATGCACAGATTGACGCTAAAAAGCGACCCAGGTTTTTAACCTGATATCATCCGGGCCTTCACCCATCAGGCACCGACACATGAACCGCCAGAAAAAACTCAAGCAGCTCTTCAAGGCTAAAGCCAAGAAGGCCAGCGCCAAACTGGCGCCGAAAAGCAAAGACAAGTACATCAGCAAGGCAGACCGCGCCAAACTCGAAGCCGAGGCCGATCAAGCCTCAACCAGCGGCGCCGACACGCCCGCTTGAAGGCGTCCCCACCTCATATTTGCTCCAGATACGCCGCAGGTGCCGGGCTGACCCAAAGCCTGCGCGCTCGGCGACGGTTTCCATGTCCAGGCTCGACGCCATGAGCAGTTCACGGGCCACGGTGATACGCAGCGTGTGCAGGTAATCCAGCGGGCTGATGCCAACGTGTTCGTGGAACAGCCGCGCCAGGTGTCGGCTGCTGGTGCACGCCAGTTCGGCCATGCGTGTGACGGTCCAGGCTTCACAGGGCGCCGCGGTGATGGCGTCCTGCACTCGGTGCACGGCCGGGTGCAGGTGGTTGCGACCGGTGATCCAGGCTGAGAGCTGCGGGTCGGCGCCGCTGCGGCGCATGTACACCACCATGTCGCGCGCCACGCTGCAGGCCAGGCGTGGCCCGGCCAACTCGGCGAGCAGGTGCAGCATCAGGTCGATGCCCGCCGTGACACCGGCGCTGCAACTGACCGGGCCGTCCGTGACATACAGCCGGTTTTCCAGCACGCGGGCCTTGGGCGCCAGGGCCTGCAATGCCTCACACAGCGCGTGGTGGGTGGTGCACTGGCGGCCATCGAGCAACCCCGCGCGGGCGGCACTTAATGCGCCGGCGCACACGCAAACCAGCCGCTGGCCCGACGCTGCAAACACGCTTTGCAGCCATTGGGTCAAAGTGTCGCTGGCCGACTCGAACGCCTGCTGCTGCGCCTTGCTCACCTTTGACGTGGAGCCGACCAACACCACCAGCGTGCCGGGCGCCAGGCTTGGCGGCAGGGGCGCCAAGCCGGCCAGCGGCAAGCCAATCGAGGTTTGCAGGGACGGCACCGGGCTGACGTACTGCAAGTCGAAGTCGAGAGCCGCAGGGTCCTCGCTCTGCGCGGCCAGGCGCAGCACCTCGGCGGGGCCGGCCAAGTCCAGCATCAGCACATTGGGCAACAGCACGAACAGCACCGGCACGCTCACGGGTTCAACGCTCCAGCGCCTGGGCGACGGTGACGATGCGCGCAAAGCGCTCTTCCAGCACCAGTTCGGTACGCTCACGAATCTCGGCGGCGCTGTATTCGCGGCCACTGCGTGCGTGGGCCATCGGGAAGGTCAGGGTCGCCTCGCTGACAAAATCCACCGCAAAACCGCTGTCCGACGCCTGCCGGGTGGTGGTTTCGCAGCACTGTTCGGTGCGGATGCCACTGATGATCAGCGCGCTCACGCCCATCTCCGTAAGCCGTGCAGCCAACGGCGTGCCGGCGAAGGCGCTGTGAAAGCGCTTGTGGATGATCAGGTCGGGGTTGATCGACAACTCGCTCAAGGTTTTGACATTGCCCGATGCCATCGAAAAGTGCCCTTGGTCTTCAACATGGAAGACTTGTATCACCGGGATGCCCTGTTGAACACACCCATCGATCAGCGCTTGCTGTTTTTCCAGGAACAACGGCAGGTCATTTTCGGACCAGTAAGCAGAATGACGGAACGAATGCTGCACATCGATAACGATAAGGGCTTTGCGGCTCATGACAGGTCCTTGTGGCTTGCATCACAGTGGTTGATGCAGCCATGGTAAGCACCCGCGCCGATGAGCGACAGGCAGGTGCCGGACCACTTCAGGACCGATTCAGACATACCGGCTCAGCGGCGAAAATCACCCTGGGACGTTTGCGCACGATGAGCAATTACTTGGCGAACAGCTGGCTCATGTCCTTGAACGCCTTGAACTCCAGGGCGTTGCCGCACGGGTCGAACAGGAACATGGTGGCCTGCTCGCCCACCTCACCCTTGAAGCGGATGTAGGGTTCGATCACAAACTGGGTTTCCCGCGCGCGCAGCCGATCGGCCAAGGCTTCCCACTGGTCCCATTGCAGGATGATGCCGAAATGCGGCACCGGCACAGCGTGGCCGTCCACCGGATTGGAGTGCACCGATTCCTGGGATTGCGTCTTGGGGTGCTCGTGAATCACCAGTTGGTGGCCGTAGAAATCGAAGTCGACCCATTGCGCACTGGAGCGACCTTCCGAAAGGCCAAACACATCGCCGTAGAAGTGACGCGCGGCGGCCAGGTCGTAGACGGGAATCGCTAGGTGAAAGGGAGAAAGGCTCACGGTGGCTACCTGCAGGTTCTGTTTGGTTAGAACCCGATTCTTCACCAGAAAGCCCCACGGATAAAGCGGATATCCTTCGCCCTGAGCCTCAATAATTTCGATGCTCGCGCCCTACTTCGGCGCATCCAGCACTTCGATGACGCACGCCCTGAATAATTCGAAGAGCGGCAATTGGCGCTGGGTGTACTTGGTCAGCAGCACGATTTCACGGTAGAACGTGAGCTTGCCCAATCGCAAAACCCGCACGTCACTGCCGTGTTCCAGCCACAGGCCGGCCAGGGGCACCAGCGACACGCCGAGGCCGCTGCGTACCATCTTGACGATGGCGTCCAGCTCGTCGAGTTCCAGCGCTTGCCGGGTCTGGATCTTGTGTTCCTTGAGAAACTGCGTGACCTGGCGCCCGCCGAACGAGCCACGGTCATACCGCACGAAGGGTTGCTCGCGCAGGATCTGCAGCGGGTCGTCGCCCTGCACGTCCTTGGCGGTAATCAGCACAAAGGGTTCGCGGGCGATCACTTCGATATTCAGGTCTTTGGGCAGGTTGAACGGCGGGTGGATCATGATCGCCAGGTCCAGCTCACCGGCATCCACCTGGCTGAGCAGGTTGAGCGAAACGCCGGGCACCAGGCTGACCTCGATAAACGGCGCGCGGCGTTTAAGCGTGACCAGCGCCTGGGGCAGGAGGCCGGTTTGCACACTGCCGATGGCGCCGATGCGCAGCGAGCCGTGAAAGTTGTTGGCGCTGTCGGGCGCGCCCATGCGCGAGAAAATATCGAGGATCTCCTCCGCCAGCGGCACCGCGCGCTGCCCGGCCGCATTGAGCGTGGCGGAGCGACCGGTGCGGTCGAACAGCTTGACGCCCAGGGCGTCCTCGAGGTGTTTGATCTGCGCACTCACCGCCGATTGCGTCAGCCCCACCTGCTGCCCGGCGGCGGCAAAGGTGCCACGGCGGGCAGCGCTTACGAAGGTTCTCAGTTCTCTGATCATGGGCCTGCCTTGTAGGTCGTTGGGCTTCAGCAACCGCTCAAGGCCACCTGCGGTCGCTCGCCTGCGAAGAAGAACGGCCGCAGGCGCACACCGACGCTGTTACCGATAAACGCTGCCACCAACCACACCCAGCCATGCAGGCTGCCGGAGGCGATGCCGCTGAAGTACGCGCCGATGTTGCAGCCGTAAGCCAGGCGCGAGCCATAGCCCAGCAGCAAACCACCGATCACTGCGGCCACCAGCGAGCGTGCCGGGATTTTCAGGCTTGGGGCAAAACGCCCGGCCAGGCCCGCGGCCAACAGCGCGCCGAGGACGATGCCGATGTCCATCACGCTGGTGATGTCTTCCCACACGGGCGCTGCCAGGGCTTTGGCATTGCCCGGCATTTGCCAGAACGCCCAACTGGCCACGTCCACACCCAAGCCGCTGGCCACTTTGGCGCCCCACAGCGCGAACGCCGAGGTAATGCCCCATGGCCGCCCGGCCAGCGCCAGCGTCGCATAGTTAAGCAGCGCCAAACCGATTGCACCCCACACCAACGGCCAAGGCCCGCGCAGGAAGCGGCGCAGGCCGATATGCTCGCTGCTCACGCCGGGTTCAAGCTGGCCGTGACGGCCCTTCTCCAAACGCACGGTGACCAGCGCGATGACCGCGAACATGGCCAGGCTCAGAATCATGGCCGGCAACACGCCGAAGCTCTTGACGATGGACACCGCCGGGAACGCCGGCAACGCGAACCACCAATCCACATGGTGCGTGGCAATCAACGAACCACAGATAAAAAACAGCAGCGTCACCAGCATGCGCGCATTGCCGCCGCCCACGGTGAACAGCGTGCCGGACGCGCACCCGCCGCCCAACTGCATGCCGATACCAAAGATAAACGCCCCGAACACCACCGACACCCCAGCCGGTGCCACCAGCCCGACCACCGGCTGCCCGAACAACGTGCCCGCGCCCAATGCCGGGAAGAACAGCAACACCGCCACCGCCAGCATGACCATCTGTGCGCGCAAACCGGCGCCGCGTCGATCATTGATAAATACGCGCCAGGCCGACGTGAATCCGAAAGCGGCGTGGTACAGGGTCAAGCCCAATGCGGCGCCGACCACCAGCAACAGCACCTGGCGCGAGCCGACGCTGTTTTGCAGGAATACAGCACCCGCCACCAGGATGATAAAAGCCGCCAACGGCGCGATAGGCTTGCGCGCGGGGATCAGGGAAAGGGAGGTGCTCATGGGCTTTCTCGGATTTGATCGGGGGGGGAAGATTGGCGGTGAGTATAAACCCTGACAGGGTCGGCCTTTGCAGGAATTCAGACGGCCAGGCAATGCCTGCGAAGGTGGCAACGTTTAGTTTCGCCGGGTGTATTGCTTGAACAAAAAACCTACAGTAACCTCCGCCAAGGCAGCCACCAATGGGTGGCAGGAATGGATTCTGGCCCGCTGTCCGGTGGGCTCTGACAAGGAAGTTAAAGCATGCACACGGCTATCAGTCCGACCATCTATACGCTCGGCCCCGAGGGTACCAATTGCGCCACCGCCGCGCAGTGGTGGCTTGATTCTCGTGAAGCGCGCAATGGCACGCAGCGAATTGTTCTGCATGAGACGCTTGAGCAAGCCTTTGATGAGTTGTCCGGAAAACAGGACGGCTATCTTTTAAGCTGCGCCGCGTACCCCGATTTGCATACGCTGATTTTTACCCGCCTGGGCGATATGGAGCTGTGCGACAGCTTCATCATGCCGACCCACTCCATGGTGCTTGCGAGCCGTACCAGCGCCGACCAGATAAAGAGTGTGGCAACCCATCCCGCGCCCCAATCCCTGGTGGCAAGCCACTACCGCAAAGTGTTCGCCAACAGCAATGCCGATGCCGCCGTGCTGTGCAGCACTGGCCAGGCAGATGCGTGCGTGACCACCGTGGTCGCGGCAGACCTGCATGAGCTGAACATCATTGAGGATTTCGGCCAGGTGCCGATGGCCTTTCTGGTCCATTCGCTGAAGCGAGCCGACCATGCAAAAGCCTGATCCGCTGTCGACCCTGGTCAATATCGTCGATGAAGTGCGTGCCCGCCAGGAACTGGATGGCAGCATCAAGGCGCCGAACGTAGCCGACCATGCCCTCATCAACCGCTTGATCACCGAGCTCGACCGGCACGCCGCAATCATCGACGGGCTATCTGCGCCGCTGTTGACGGCGACCCTGGAAGACCTGGGCAACTGGCTGAAGAATGGCCTGGATCAACGGCCTCTATTCGATAAAACTCTCGCCAGTTTCAACACCCCTGCACCCGGCGACGCCTTGTTTCTACTGGCCCCCATGCGCGCGACCAACGGCCCTGACCCCGAAGGCTTTCGGCTGGAGCTGGTCACCGGCTACCGCAGTGAAACCCCTTACCTGGCAAAGGCCGCGCAGTACACCGAGCAGTACGTGGCACCGTTTCAATGCATCAAGCTTGGAGCGGCCTCGAAGGGGTTCCTGCAAGGCAATTGCATAGTGCTGTTTCCAGAGTCCGTGGCGACGGCAGCCAAGGTCGATAAACAAACCTTCGCGCTGTTCTTCTTCAGCAAGTTTCTGCGTATCTACAACGAACAGACACTCGTCGAGGCAGACCGTCTGTTCGGGCGCCAAAGCCCGTTCCTGTTCGGCCAATTGAGCAGCCGCCAGATGTCTGAGCCAGACATGTACGACGCGCGTTGCCTGTGGGGTTATTACCATGACTATGCGCACCACACCGGGCCACGCCCGTTGGACAAAAACCTGTACATAAAGCTGAACTGGTTTACCGGCCTGCTGGAAGAAACCAAGTGTGACCTGATTACGGTGCGCCTGGTGCTGGAACACCGTCCGGACTTTTGGCGTGAAATCGCCGAGTTCATTCTGCTCGAGCGCATGTTCCGCTACCCCAAGGGCTCGGACCAACACATGACGTTCGATGCCGGCACCGGGATTTTGCTCTTTGAGATGCTGATCAATGCCAAGGCATTGGTCGAAACCGAGCACGGCCACCTCAGCTTTGACAGCGAGCGTCTTGACCAAAAGCTTGTGTCGATGATTGCCGATATCGAGGCCCTCGAAGCACTCGACGACGAGGCCTACCTGGCGGGTGCCAAAGCCTATGTTCAGCAACATCTGGGCACACCGCAAACCCCACTGGCACGTTTCAATTTCCCGGCCACGCACTACGCACGCCGCGTGCTGGCCGAGTGCCCCCAATGAATGCATTGAAGGTCCGTCTGCTGCTGTTCACCGTGGCCATTCTCGCGTTGTTCTCGATCAGTTGGCTGCTGTCGAAAAACCTGCTCGGTAGCATTTCGGTGATGCATGCCGTTGGGCTCAGGCTGTGGGCCACAACCGCCGCCTTATGGTTGATCGTGGCGTTCGGCACGCGACCGCCGCTGGCATCCAAGCCGCTGCTCGCAAGAATGCCGGGGTTTTTCATCCTGTCGATCCTGGGGTTCTCGCTCTATTTTGTCTGCAGCTTCGGCGCCTTGAAAACGCTGAAAGCCAGCGACCTGACCATGGTCCTGGCGACGATCCCGGGCATTACCTACTTGCTGGGCCTGCTGACACGCAGCCTGGGGTTTTCCTGGCTCAAACTGGCGGGTGTGGTGATCGTCAGTGTCGCGGCGCTGGCGTTCAATACCCACACCGGTGACGTTAGCGCAGTCAGCCCGTCTGGCATTGCGCTGGCCCTGGTCGCGGCGCTTTCCTACGCCGTTTATGGCCTGCTGTCCAAGCGCTACCTCAAGGATTTGCCACTGATCAACTCGCTGGCCTGGGTCACACTGATCGCCGCGGCGTGCTTTGTGCCGCTGTTCATTCTCGACCCCGCGCCCTTGTTGCGCCTGAACCTTGAGGATGCGCTCAAAGTGCTGATCCTGGGGGCTGCCTGCTCGGCGCCGGTGTATGTGTTGTACCAGAAGGTTTTGGCCGAGGGCGGCGTGCTGTATGCCAATGCGATTGGCTTGCTGGCACCGTTCGCCGTGGTCACCGGTGAGTGGTTGATCGGCTCCGGCACGACCTTGGGTGCAGTAAAAATCGTCGCGATGATTGCGGTCATGGTGGGGATCACCCTGTTATTCATGGATGCATCAGGCGCCTCGGGCTGGACGTTCAAGCGTCGTGCCCCAAACCAACCGGTTAGTGAGGAAATACAATGAAAAAGCTGGCGTTGGTTTGCCACCGCAGTGCCAAGTTGTCCTTTGTATTTGAGGCCGCAGAAGCGGCAGGTATTGAACTGGTACTGATTTACGACACGACCGAGAGCGCCCCCGCGCACTTGCCGGCAGTCACGTCGACCTGGCAGCTGCCGGTTTTCGACGAGCCGCAGGTGGCGTTGGAAGCGTTCGCGGCCGGCGTGCAAGAGAGAGGGATTGGCGGGGTGATGACGGTTCGCGAAGAAGCGATCATCTGGACGTCACTGGCGGCGCAAAAAATCGGTACACCTGGCATCGATCCGCATGTGGCCGCGCTGGCCCGCAACAAGTACCTGATGCGCCAGGCCTTTGCCGAGGCAGGCTTGAGGTCGCCGGGCTTTTGCTACATCGATAACCCGCACGACCTGTCGCAAACCCGCGCCCTGGGGTTGCCACTGGTGATCAAGCCGCTCTCCGGCTGGTCGAGCACCGGTGTGATGCTGGCCAAAACGGCCGAAGAGCTTCCCGCCCTCGTCAACGCGGTCTGGGAGGTCCAGAGCAAGGACCTGGCTCGTTTCTATGACCAGGACAAAGCCGCAGGCCTGGTTGTTGAACAGTATTTGCCGGGTAAAGAATTCGTTGTGGAGTGCTTTGTCGATATCGAAGGGGTGCATGTCCTGGCAGTGGGCGACAAGGGCCAACCCGAAGGGCCCTGGTTTGAAGAAACGATCTACCGCCAGCGTCGAGATATCGACGCCCCCTTGATCATGGCCCTGTGTGAGACCGCGCGCGCCGGGGTCAAGGCACTGGGCATTACCATGGGAGCCGCCCATGTGGAGCTGCGCCTGGATGCCAACCAGCAAGCGTATGTGATTGAAATCGGCGCACGCATAGGGGGCTCGGGGGTCTCGCACTTTGTGGTGGAACAGAGCACCGGCGTGTCGTTCGCCGCACTGTGCATGAAGGCCGCCCTGGGTTTGCCCACCCCGGCACTGCCCGATGTGCTGCCGGCCGCCAGAGTGGCAGCAAACTACATCATTCCTCTGCGCGGCGATGGCCGTTTCAACGGTTTCAGCGGGCTGGAAAAGGTCGCGGAGCACCCTGAAACCGCCCGGATCGTGACTTTTTTCGAGGCAGGGCATCTTTCACCACCCCCTCCCGCGTTTGGCGGCTACCCAGGGTTCATCTTCTCGGTACATGCCTCGGATGAGGCGGCGAGCGCTTACCACCAATGGCTTGATGCTTCCTTGAGCATCAACTGGAACCAATAAATACCACCCGTAGCCGGGTTCGGGAGTCGTGATATGGAACATCCGCAACTGGATTGGAATAACCTGGGTTTCAGCTACAGGAAAACCGACCTTCGTTACATCGCACATTGGCGTGACGGTCAGTGGCAGGAAGGTGCACTGACCGAAGATAACCAACTGCATATCAGCGAAGGCTCAACCGCGTTGCATTATGGCCAGCAGTGTTTTGAGGGGATGAAGGCCTACCGTTGCAAGGATGATTCGATCAACCTGTTTCGCCCCGATCAGAATGCTGCCCGTATGCAGCGCAGTTGCTCACGGCTGCTGATGCCGCCCGTCTCGACCGCGCAATTCATTGATGCCTGCAAGCAGGTGATCAAGGCCAACGAACGCTTCCTGCCGCCCTACGGAACAGGCAGCTCGCTGTATCTACGACCTTTCGTCATCGGTGTGGGCGATAACATCGGTGTGCGTACCGCGCCGGAGTTTATCTTCTGCGTGTTTTGCATCCCGGTCGGCGCGTTGTTCAAAGGCGTGTTGCAACCGAGCAACTTCATCATTTCGGACTACGACCGCGCCGCCCCCAATGGCACCGGCGCCGCCAAGGTCGGCGGAAACTACGCGGCCAGCCTGCTACCCGGTACCGAGGCACGGCAGGCGGGTTTTGCCGACTGCATTTACCTCGACCCGCTGACCCATAAAAAAATCGAAGAAGTCGGCTCGGCGAATTTCTTTGCCATCACCCATGACAACACCTTTGTGACCCCGCGTTCGCCTTCAGTATTGCCTGGCATCACCCGCGCCTCGTTGATCGAGCTTGCGCAAAGCCGTCTGGGGCTCAAGGCGGTGGAAGAGGATGTGTATATCGACAACCTGGCGGCGTACAAGGAAGCCGGCGCGTGCGGCACCGCGGCGGTTATCACACCGATTGGCGGTATCCGCTACAACGATCACCTGCATGTATTCCACAGTGAACATGAAGCCGGCCCGATGACCCAACGTTTGTTCAATGAGTTGACGGGCATCCAGAACGGCGACGTTGAAGCACCGGCAGGCTGGATCGAAAAAGTCTAAAGCCCTGAGGCGCTCGCTGTGCCGACACCCCGTGGGTGTCAGTACAGCGGGCCGATCAAGCGTCAGTCAGACCGGCCGAAAGGGCTCATGTCCGCCCCACTGAACCGGTAACCGGCAAGTTGCCGAGCAACTTGAGCCCGGTGCTTTTCACAAAGGTGTCGTAGTCCATCGGCTTCTGGATACGGGTTCCGGCGTTGGGCAGCACATAGGCCCAGGCACGTTTGGACGAAGCGTCGTACACCAGCTTGAACAGGCGTGTCGGCACCCACACCTTGTTGTCGCCGATGGTGCTGTAGCCGGCATCAAACAACGGGCCGGTGAACACAAACACATTACCGCCTGCACGTACCGCGAACTTGCGCACGTCGGCCTCGACCTTGCTCCAGATCTTGCGGTTATTGGTGGGGTCTTGCGGCACCATGTTCGACAAGGCGAAGGACTGCGCCATGGCATTTGCACTTGGCGCATCGGCGGCTGGGGACTGGTGGCCGCGGTCCACCGCCGGGTGCTGGCTGCGGTAGTCGCTCAGCTCGGCGCGGGCACCTTTGGGAATGCGCGGATCGGGATAAAACTGGTTGGTGCGCTCTTCACCCTTGGCGTCTTTCAACTGTGCGGCGTTCAAACGCTCGACCACCACCAAAGGCGTCTTGCTGGTTTGCGAGTAGAGCACCGCAAAGTGATCCGAACACAGCGCCATGGGTTTCATCGAGGCGGGTACGGTGGCCGTGTTGATCGGCGTGGCGCCAGGAAACAGGTCCGCGCAGCCGTCGAAGGAGAGCTGTTTTTCTTGACGGGAATAGAGACCAAGGGCCGCGCTTTGGCTGATGGAGCTTGAGCGCGAAGTGTGTTCATGGGCCGGTGGTTTGATCAGGTCCAGCAGGCTGCGGGCCTGCGCGCCGGGCGAGAGCAGAACACACGCCGACAGGCCGACTGCAATAATGCGTAAGTGCATGTTTTATATCTTAAAGTGAGGAGCCTAATGGACCCTCACTTTAACCTTTAGTGCGACGCCTGACGGATCGAATTCCAGGCCGCCTGAGCCAGGCTCCCCACCTCGTTAAAGCACGCCAGCGCTTCACGCAGGATGCTGCGCCTGCCGGGGAAGCAACTTGCCGAACTGGCAGGCGGCACCATGACCGTGAAGCTCGCTTAGCACCTAGTGCCCTGCCACCGCAGGCCCATCGGCTGACCGCCGTCCCGGTTTGAAGCCATGGGCATGCGCCGTGCAGGCAATCACCAACGCTACCAGCAGCAACAGCGTCATTGCCCATGGAAATGAGGCGGCGCCCCACGTTTCCAGCAACACGCCACCGACCACGCCGCTGGCCGCAATGGCGCTGTTCCACGCCACCACGTTCAGCGACAGCGCCACATCGGCGCCCTCTCCAGCTGCATCGGCCAACGCGGTTTGCAGCAGTGTCGCGGCCCCCCCAAAGCTCAGGCCCCACACGGCCACGCCAAGGTAGATCACCTGCGGCACGCTGCCCAAAAAGCCGAACACCAGGGTTACTGCTGCAAACGTCACCAGGCTTACCAGCACCGTCTTGCGCAACAACGGCTCGACCAGCTTGGCCGTCAACCAGATCCCCACCAACGCGGCAATGCCGAACACCAGCAAGACTAAATCCACACGCTCAGCCAAGCCTGCACGCGCCACAAACGGGGCAATGTAGGTGTACAAAATGTTGTGCGCCAACATCCAACTGATCACCACCGCCAGCACCGGCCGCACGCCGGGCGTGGTCAGCACTTGGCCCAGGGACAGCCGCTGGTGCGCAGGCTGCGGTGGATAGTCCGGGACTTTCACCAGCACCCACACGATCAGCAGCAGCGTCAGCGCCGACATCAGGCCGAACGTCGTACGCCAGCCCACCAGGCCGCCCAGCCAAGTGCCCAGCGGCACACCCAGCGACAACGCAATCGGCGTACCCACCATGGCCAGTGCCAGCGCCCGACCCTGTTGATGCGGCGCAACCATGCGCCGGGCATAACCGGCCAGCAGGCTCCAGGCCAGCCCTGCCGCCACGCCGGCAAAGAACCGCGCCACCAGGGTTACGCCGTACTGGGACGACAGCGCGGTGATGGAGTTAAACAGCAGAAAGCCGACGATAGTCAGCAGCAACACGTTGCGCCGCCGCCAACCACGGGTGGCTATGGTCATGGGAATCACCGCCAGCACCGACCCCAGCGCGTAGGCCGTGACCATCTGCCCGGCCATCGACGGCGAAATCGCCAGGCCGTCGCTGATCAGCGGCAACAGCCCGGCGGGCAGGGTTTCGGTGACGATGCAGATAAAGCCGGTCATGGCCAGGGCGAGCAAGGCGCCAATGGGCAGCCGGTCGGAAGCCGCGGATAAGCTGAGTGAGGGTGTCATGGGAGACTCCTTGAGATGACTTAGATACTGATCGATATAAATGTTGCGTGCACACAGCTCGTTGTCAACGACTTATGTATCGACTAGTATTTATCTCGCTTACCCAGAGGATTCCCCACATGGCACAAATGGGCCGCCCGCGTAATTTCGACCGAGACCAGGCCGTGGAACAGGCCATGCACCTGTTTTGGCAGCACGGTTACGACGCCACCTCCCTCGCCCAGCTCAAGGCCGGGTTGGGTGGCGGTATCTCCGCGCCGAGTTTTTACGCCGCATTCGGCTCCAAAGAAGCGCTGTTCGATGAATGCGTGCAGCGTTATCTGGCCACCTACGCCCAGGTCACCGAATGCCTGTGGGATGAGGCTTTGCCCCCGCGTAAGGCCATCGAAACCGCGCTGCGCCAGTCAGCACGCATGCAGTGTGAAGACGGGCACCCCAAAGGCTGCATGGTGGCGCTGGGCGTGATGAGCGCACCCAGCCCGGAGAACGCGCGGGTCGCGGACGCGCTGACGCAATCGCGCGTGCGCACCCGGGCCGGGATTGTGGCCTGCATTGAGCGCGGGATACGTCTTGGGCAATTGCCGGGCACCACGCAGGCAGCGTCGATGGCGACGGTATTTGACAGTTTCTTGCAGGGCGTTTCGATTCTGGCGCGCGATAACGTGCCGCATGTGGCTATCGACGCGGCGATCACTCAACTCCTGCTGACATGGGATGTTGCAGCCTCAACCGTCGCACCGCGCACCCACTTCAATCACGCCTGAACCGGCCCGTTATCGGCCCAGCCGATGCACACCCGCGAATTATCGATTTGAGCCTTTGTTGAAGCGCCCCGACTATGGGGCCACTTCCAACAACAAAAACAAAGGACTCGCCATGACTGCCCGATTTCACAACCCAGTAGACACGCGTTTCGGCTGCGGCAGCCTGCTCGAGCTTGCCGACATCACCCAAGGCCAGACCGTGGCGCTGGTGACCTTTCCCGAAGCGCGTGGGCTGGGCCTGGTGGAACGCATCCAGGACCTGCTCGGCGACCGCCTGGTGTACCTCATCGAAGACGTGCAGCCCAACCCCGACGTGGCGCAACTGCGCGATACCTATGAACGTTTCTGGCAGGTAGCCGGCGACTGTGATGCGGTGATTGCCGTGGGCGGCGGCAGCGCCATCGACACGGCCAAAGCGCTGATTGTGGGCACCGAGTCCGGCCGTTTCGATGAGTTGCTGGCGTTGCTGGCCACGGGCAAACCCTTTGTGCCTGCGCGCAGCAAAATCCTGATTGCCGCGCCCACCACGGCGGGAACCGGCAGTGAAGTCACGCCTTGGGCCACCATTTGGGACTCGGCGAGCCTGAAAAAGTACTCGCTGCACCTGGCGTGTACCTGGCCGAAGGTGGCGATCATCGACCCACAATTGATGCTCACCGTGCCCGCCGGCGTCACCGTCTCCACCGGGCTGGACGCCTTGTCCCATGCGTTGGAAGCGGTATGGAACATCAATGCCAACCCCATCTCGGACACGTTCGCCATTTCGGCCATCGAAGACATCCTCGAATGCCTGCCGTTGCTGCGGCGTGACCTGGCCAATCAGGAACTGCGCTCGCGCATGGCGTTGGCGGCCCTTAAAGCCGGGTTGGCGTTCTCCAACACCAAGACCGCCCTCGCCCATTCCATCTCCTACGAAATGACCCTGCACCACGGCCTGCCGCATGGCATTGCCTGCTCGTTCACGCTGCCGCTGGTGCTGGGCCTGGCCTGGGGTCGCAACGCAGCGCGTGACCGAACCCTTCAGCGGATTTTCGGCAGCGACTTGCAGCACGCCCAACACAGGCTGCGCGACTTTCTGCACAGCCTTGAGGTGAAGACGGAGTTTGCCGACTACGGTGTAACAGCCTCCCAGGCCGAAGCCATGATCAACTTCGCCCTGCAGGGCGCACGCGGCAAAAACTTCATCGGTGCCCACGCCGCCTGAAGCCAGCCGTTTACCCCTGTAGCGACGATTTCCTGCCGCACCCTCGCAAGAGTGCGCCCACCGACACCACTCGGTGGGAACCAACAATAAAAAGGAAAAGATCATGAACCGTGCCCAAGCCTTGCCTGGCCTTACCGTGAAAACCGCCTCGTTTCGAGTCGCCCAATGGCGAATGCTGCTGGCAGCGATGTTCTGCTACCTGTTTTTCTACACTGGCCGGCAAACCTTCGGTTTTGCCATCCCCGGCATCCAGGCCGAGTTCGGCTTGACCAAGGAAACCCTCGGCTGGGCCTCTGCGGCCATGCTGTGGGCCTACGCTATCGGCCAGGCCATCAACGGCAACCTTGCCGATAAGTTTGGCGGGCGGCGCATCATGACCCTCGGCGCGGTGCTGTCGTGCGCCGCCAACTGGGTGACCAGCTTTGCCGGCGGTTTTGCCAGCCTGATCCTGCCCTGGGGCCTCAATGGCTATTTTCAGGCCCTGGGCTGGGCGCCCGGCAGCCGGCTGATCTCCAACTGGTGGAGCGCGGGCGAGCGCGGCAAGGTCTACGGCTTTTATGTCTTCGCCGCCGGTTGCGCCTCGATCCTGTCCTACGTCACATCGATTATCGTGCTTGAAGTGCTGCAACTGGAATGGCGCTGGATCTTCCGCTTGCCGGTGCTGCTGATGCTCGCTGGCGGCATCATCTTTTACCTGGTGGCCCGCGAACGCCCACAGGACATGGGTTTCGAAGCCCTTGCCGATACCGGCGTGGCCAATGCCGAAGACAAGAACCATGAGGTGGCGCACGGCGCCGTCGAAAGCTCGTTACAGCGCTACAAGGCGGTGCTGAAAAATGCCCGCCTGATCATCGCAGCCGTGTCCCTGGGGTTTCAGAACGCTGCGCGCTACGGCTTGATCGTGTGGGTGCCGGTGCACTTCCTGGGCGCCAACTGGAAAAGCGGCGACAGCCTGGTCGACCCCAAGTGGATCACCGTTGCCTTGCCCGTTGGCATGGCCATCGGCGCCTTGAGCAATGGCTGGGTGTCGGACAAGCTGTTCGGCTCAAAACGCTACCTGGCGATCATGCTGTACATGGTCCTCGGTGCCGCCACCAGCCTGTGGATGTGGAGCCTGCCGCCGCATAGCGCCATCGGCCTGGTCGCGTTGTTTCTGTGTGGCTTTTTCGTCTATGGCCCGGCGTCGAGTTTCTGGGCACTGTGCCCGGACCTGGTCGGCGCCAAGCGCGCCGGGACCGCGACCGGTGTGATGAATTTCTCGTCCTACCTGTTTGCCGGGCTGGCGGAACCGCTGATCGGCAGTATGCTCGACAGTACCGGCAATACGTCGCTGATCTTTCTGGTGGTGACGACTGCCTGCCTGAGCAGCGCGGTGGTCGCACTGTTCATCAGACGCTGAGCCAGCCACAGGACCTTTGCATGTACCAGTACCACAAGTGGCTGCGCTCCTTTCATGCGGTGGCGAAGACCGGCAGTTTCACCCTTGCCGCCGAGTTCCTGAGTGTTGGGCAGCCGACCGTCAGCGAACAGGTGAATGCCCTGGAAAGGAAGTTCTCCGTTGAGTTGTTCCACCGGCGCGGGCGTTTTGTCGAAATGAGCGCCGCGGGCCACCAGCTGTATGCGATCACCCAGGGCCTGTTCGGGCAAGAGGATGAAGCCGTGCAATTGCTGCAGAGTTTCAAGCAACGCAAGCTCGGCATGTTACGCCTGGGGGCGGTGTCGCCGCCGATTGCGATGAACCTGACGTACGAGCTGATGCAACGTCACCCGGATATCGAGCTGGAAACCTCCTTCTCACCCGAAAAGGAAACCCTGGACCGGCTGTTCAATTTTGATATCGATGTGGCGATCCTGGCGCTGTCCGAATTCGACCAGCGCTTCGACACGCAGCTTTACCACCGTTACCCGATCATTGCCGTGGTGCGCAACGACCATCCTTGGGCCAGCCAGAAGGAGGTGCATGTGGAGCAGATCAGTCAGGAGAAATGGGTGATGCGTGAAAAAAGCTCGCGCACCCGCCAACTGGTGGAGGAAAGCTGCACACGCCTGGGTGTCTCGCTTAATTGTGTGATGCAACTCAACAGCCGCGAAGCCATCGTGCATGCGATCGCCAAGGGTATCGGTATCGGTTTTGTATCGGCGGTCGAATACGCCGAAACGCCCGGTACGACCCCGATTACCTTTGTAAATCACCCGTTTTCCATCGACTACCACCTGTGTTGCTTGGGCATTCGACGCAATCGACCCATGATCGCCGAACTGTTCGACTCAAGCCCCACACCGACCACCTGAATACCCCACACGCTTGACCCTTGAACTGGCCGCCTACCTCTCGCACGCGAAAGGGACGGCCTCCCTGTACCCGCAACTGGAGATTGACCATGCATTACCAACAACCCAAGCAACTGCAAGCTGTCGTCCTGGACTGGGCAGGCACCGTGGTGGATTTCGGCTCGTTTGCCCCCACCCAGATTTTCGTCGAAGCCTTTGCCGAGTTTGGCGTGGCGGTGTCACTGGAGGAGGCGCGCGGCCCCATGGGCATGGGCAAGTGGGACCACATCCGTACGCTGTGCAACCAGCCGCAAATTGCCGAACGCTACCGCGCCGTGTTTGATCGCCTGCCGACCGATGAGGACGTCACCGCGCTGTATGAACGCTTCATGCCCCTGCAAATCGAAAAGATTGCACTGCATTCGGCGGTGATCCCCGGCGCCCTGGAAGCCATTGCAGCCCTGCGCAGCAAAGGCCTCAAAATCGGCTCGTGCTCGGGCTACCCGGCAGTGGTCATGGCCAAAGTCGTGGAGCTGGCCCGCCAGAACGGCTACGTCGCCGACCACGTGGTGGCCACCGATGAAGTGCCCAACGGCCGCCCGTACCCGGCGCAGGCGTTGGCCAATGTGATCGCGCTGGGCATCAGCGACGTCGCGGCGTGCGTCAAGGTCGATGACACCTGGCCGGGTATTCTCGAAGGGCGCAGCGCCGGCATGTGGACGGTGGCACTCACGTGCTCCGGCAATGCCCTGGGCCTGACCTACGAGCAGTTCAAGGCGCTGCCGGCGCAGAAACTTGCCGAAGAACGTACACGCATCGGCCAGCTGTTCGAAGGCGCCCGCCCGCATTACCTGATCGACACTATCGTCGATCTGGCGGCGGTGGTTGAAGACATCAACGCCCGCCTGGCACGCGGGGAAACACCCCAAGGCGTCTGACCGGATCGGGGCACGCCTGCTGTTAAAGCGTGCCCCATTCGTCCCGACATGCCAGCAAAAAATCCACAAACGCCCGCACCCGATGCGGCACATAGCGCCCATGGGGATACAGCAAGGTGAAGGGCCGTGAACGCCCGCCAAACGGCTTCAGCACTTCAACCAGGCTGCCGTCGGCCAATTCACGCTCAACGATAAACTTGTAGGTCTGAAACAGCCCCGCGCCGTGTTTGGCCAGGGTTACGCCGCCCAGCACATCATGGGCAATGCTGTAACCGGCCTCTCCGGCAAACTCCTGCTCCTGGCCTTGCAGCTGGAACAGCCAGGGGATGCGCCGGCCATTGCTGGGCAGTTCAAACTGAATGCACTCATGCAATGGCAGATCGTCCAGCGTCTGCGGTGTGCCGACGCGCTGCAAGTACGCAGGCGCAGCGATAACCACCAACTCAGCATCTTCCAGCAGCCGCGCGATCAGCGACGAATCCGGCTGGGCGCGCACGCGAATGGCCAGGTCATAACCTTCGGCAACGAAGTCGATATTGCGGTTGCTGATGTGGATATCCACAGTGACTTGCGGGTACTGCGCACGGAACCTGGGCAGCAGCGGCAGCAAGCGGTGATGCGCGTAGGTGGTCGGCACACTGATGCGCAAGCGCCCGGACGGCACCGCCTGCGCGCCCATCACCTGTTGCTGGGCCTCCACCAGTTGCGTCAGCGCCTGGCGGCACTGCTCGTAAAATGTGCGGCCGCTGTCGGTGAGGCGAATGCTGCGCGTGGTACGCACAAACAAGCGCGAGCCCAGGCGTTCTTCCAGGCGCGAAATACTGCGGCTGACGGCGGCCGGGGTAACGCCCGCAGCCTGCGCAGCAGCGGTAAAACTGCCGGCTTCGGCAGCGAGGCAGAACAGTTCGATGCTGCCCAGCTGCAAATCTTCGAAATGGCGTTTCATGATTGATTACATCGGCTCACTATCCGACGTCATTCTTACCAGCCTCTTGGCCTTTAATACAGCGCGCCGGGCGAGAATGAGTTATCGGCCTTCTTTGTGCCCGGCAGGTTAACGCACGATGGCGGCGGCACTGAATGCGTGGATCTTGTCGACGATCTGGCGTGATGCCGTCCGGATTGCCGTGGTGGTATTGCCGGCAATGTGCGGCGTCAATTGCGCATTGGCAATAGCGGTCAATGGCGAGTCGAAGCGGTCTTTCTCCAGGGCAAAGGTATCGATGGCCACCGCTTTGATATGCCTGGGAAACTCGCCCATGAAGGCGGCCAACTGGTGTTCGTCGACGATCCCGCCGCGCGCGGTATTGATGAGGATTGAGCCCTGGCGCATCTGCCGGAACTCGGCAGTGCCGAACAAGCCTCGGGTCTGCGGGGTGAGCGGTACGTGGATCGAGACGATGTCCGCCTCGGCCAGTAACGGTTCAAGACCCGCCCGTCGTTCAAGCCCAAGGCTGCGCGCCACCGCTTCGGTAAAGCGTTCGGACCCGGTAGCGATCACCTTGATGCCCAGCGCCGCAGCCTTGCGCGCCACCTGCCGGGCAATGCTGCCGGTGCCCACCAGCCCAAGCGTCAGTTCGGCGTATTCGCAGGCAGGTGCCAGGGTGCCTTTTGCCCAATGGCCGTTGTGCGTTTCGGCGTTGTAGTCATCCAGGTCGCGCGACAGATACAGCGCCTGGGCCACGACGTATTCGGCAACAGCGGCCGCGTTTGAGCCCGGCGTGTTAAGGATCGCCACACCACACTGCTCGCACGCCAGCTGATCAATATGATTGACCCCTGTGCCAGCCTGGGCAACGGCGCGCAGTGGCGTGGCCAACGCTGGCGAGGTGGCAGCGCGGATCAGGCCGGCGCCCAAGGGGATGTTCAGGCGCGTCTTGAACACGCTGTAGCCGCCGGCCTGACTCACGGCGGCAATAAAGCCAGGCTCGTCATGGCAGTTGATCTCGGCATAGTGAATGCGCGTGCCGTAGTGCTGCCGAATGCGCTCTTTGTCCGCGAAATAATACAGGTTGAGGGTGACACCCAGACCCAACTCAAGAAAGCGATCGACTTCCTCAAACAGTAACGGCGGCCCGGGGGCATCCAGTATCAGGGTGGTAAATGCCATACAGTTGATTCTCCTGGAGGGTAGCGCCTGCCGATACCCAGGTTGCCCTGGGGATAGGGGTTAATTGATCGTTCCCACGCTCCGCGTGGGAATGCCGCCCCGGACGCTCTGCGTCCAGCGCTTGAAGACGTGACGCGGAGCGTCACCGGATGCATTCCCACGCAGAGCGTGGGAACGATCACTGTGAAAAAAGCCAACACGGTGCTGATCACGCGCCACTATACCTTCACCAAGCCGGATGCCCTGTGCTCCCCGCAAGAGTTCGCGGCGATGAAGCCGGCGATTGAAGGCATGGTCAATGATTTGAAAAGCCAGATCATTGTGCAGGCGATGTAAGCTACTGAGAGCTAGGAACGGGCGCTGCCTGCCAGTGGGCGAGCGTGAACGACGAACACCGTCACTTGTGGCGAGCAGGCTTGCCACGGTGAAGGTGTCCAGCCTTAACCGATGGGCGTCGCCTGGCCTTTAGAACTTCGCCTGCACGCCCAACCGTAATGTACGCCCCGGCGCCGGCATGAAGCTTTGCGCCAGCGGGTCCAGGTAGTAGCGATCGGTGACGTTCTGCAGCGATACATTCAGGCTCGCGTCCTCCTGCAACTTATAGTTGAGGAACAGATCCACCAGTGCCACTTCGCGGTAGTTCAGTTGCGGCGTGGTGGCGCCGGTCTGCCAGGGTTTGTCGGCGGTGACGGTGGGGCCGCTGGTGTAGGTAATACGTGTGCCGAGCGTAAGGCTTTGGTCAAAGAAGCGCAGGCCAGTGGTCAGGTTGCCAGCAAGCCGGGGTGGGTTCTGGGTGTTGGTGTAGGAACCCATGAAGCTGCCCGGCGTGCAGTTCGGGGTGTCGGCGGTTTTTTGGTAGCTGTTGCTGGTGGCGCGCAGTGTGGCGGCGAAGGCCGCATCGCAGGTTTCGGTCTTCAGGTAGTAGGTGGACGACAGGTCGGCAAACACGCGCCCGGCATCGTAGCGGGCTTGCAGTTCCAGCCCGCTGGTCTTGTAGCTGTCGGTGTTGCTGAAACGCATCTGGCCCCAGGTGCCTGGGCTTGGGTCGTAGTAGCGGGTGATGTAGTTTTTGATGGTGTTGTTGAAGTAGGCGAGCTTGATCGCCGCCGCGTCATCCTCGACCAACAGCCCTTTGCGCAACGTGCTGGCGCCGACCTCCCAGTTGCTTGAGCGCTCGGGTTTCAAGCCCTTGCCGGGCAGGGTTTGCAGCACGCCCTGGCTGGTTTCAAACAACGAGGGCATGCGAAACCCCTGGGTGTAGGAGGCATACACAAAGGTGTCCGGCAGCACTTCGATATTGATGCCCAGCGCCGGCGAAAATGCCCCGCCGCTGTTGCTGGCCTTGCCGGAATAGTCATAGCCGCTCACCACGTCACCGACCTGGGACGGGTAAACCGTCGAATCGATCACGCCAAAGTCGTTGTAGCGCACGCCTTCGAAGGGGAAGTTGGTGTTCTGGAACACGATGCCGTTGTTCAGGCGCGGATCAGTGGCGTTGGTGTACTCGCCGTTCTGGTCCGGGAACCACATCATGTTGCCGGAATTGTTGCCGTTGTAGACGCGCAGGTAGCGCAGGTCACGCTCCTCCCGTCGCGCGGTGGCATTGGCAATATGGTCTTTGCTGCGGTAGTGGGTATAACGGCCGCCACCCCATAAGGTCAGGCGGTCCACCGGCTTGTATTCGAGTTTGCCATTGAAGCTGTATTCCTGCCGCGAGCCTTCGCGCAGCATGCGGTTGGCGTTGATATCGTGCTGGGTGGTGGCGACGCCTTTTTGCGGGCGCAGTTCTTCGAGCTGGAACGAGCTGCCGAGGTCGAGCTTCAGATCACCGTAGTCGGTCGCCCAGCGTGAGGTGTTGGCCAGCCCGCCGCCGATGCGCTGGTTTGCCTGGCGGCTCCAGGCGCGGTCGGAGCGATAAGCCTGGGACGCAGGTGCGGCCACCGAGGTGAGCTGGCTGGTTTGGGCGTCGGTCATCCACAGGTCGGCGGTCAGGTCCACCAGCGGGTTGCCCGAGGGCAGGTAGTTGTAGCGAGCGGTGTAGGTGTCGATCCTGGTATGGCCCAGCGGGTACTGATAGATGCCGCCGGTGCCGAAACGGAAGATATCCGACGGCATGATCTCGCCAATGCGCCCGTCATAACGACGATAGCCCAGGTCGAAGGTATGGCCGTCCGCCGGGCGCAGGGTGGTCTTGAGCAGGAACGATTCGGTCTTCGCCGAGGAGTTGAGCACTTCTTCGCCGGCGTTGTAGGTAGTGGCGACGCTGGTGTCTTCATCGCCCCAACGGTTGTAGGTGCGGTAGCGGTCCTGGCCTTTTTTACCGGCAAAATAATTGCCCTGATTGCGCTTGGCGTAGGCCGCCACCACGTCGAAAAACTCATGGGTGTAGGCAAACGCGGCGCTGCCGGCTTCGGCCTGCGAGCCGAACAGCCCGCCGCGGCTCTGGTGCGGCTCAGCATACAGGTCCTGGGTTTTGGAGTGCGGGTCGCGGGACGCCGGGGCGACGCCGTTGTTCCAAACATCGCCCTTGAGGCGCAGGCCGATGTTCTGGCCGTCCTTGAGGATGTCGCCAACGCCCAGCGTGCGCATTTTTACCGTGCCGCCAATGGCGCTGGAGGTCAGGCTGGGGCCTTTGTCGATGGTGATGTCGCTGATCAAGTCCGGGTCGATATAACTGCGCTGCTGAGTACCGGCATAGCCGCGATACACATCCAGCGCCTGCTGCGAGCCGTCCACCGTGACCGCCACCCGGCTCTGGCCCTGGATGCCACGAATGTTCACATCCAGCCCGCCGCCATTGCGGCTGTCGCCCACCTGCACGCCGGGCTGGCCCTTGAGCACATCACCCACCGACACCACGCCAAAACGCTGCATGTCTTCGCCGGAGATATACACCGACGAACGCGGCGCGCGGTAGACCTCCTCTTCGTCGAGATTTTCGCCCGTCACTTTTTGCGTCGGCAGCTGCACGGCCTCCTGGCGCAGGCGCAACACATAGCCACCATCGGCCTGACGCTGATAGTCCAGGCCGGTGCCCGAGAGCACCTGGGCCAGGCCGTTATCGGTGTTGAATTCACCCTGCAGCCCCTGGCTTTTCCTGCCCGCCGTAAGCAGCGAACTGCTCGCCATGCTGATCCCGGCTTCTGCACCAAAGCGCGACAGCACCTGGTCCAGAGGCCCGGCACTGATGCTGTACGGGCGTTCACCGGCGGCCAATACCAGCTCACCGCACAACGGTTGCAGGCCGAGAAACAACAAGCTGAACGTATGACGACGCAAGACACTAACGGGGGAAATCATGCAAGGCTCCTAGGGATCGAAACCCACCTGTGCCGGTGGGTAATACCTAAAGGCCAAGCCAGATCGAAAAAACTATCGCGTCGGCGAAAAAAAACTTTACGCGGGCACCACCGTCACCCAATAACGGCTTCTTCGCTCGATGCGCACCGGCAAGGTTTTGGCCACCAGGGCCAGCGCGGCATCGGTGTCGTCCAACTGGAAACTGCCGGTGATGCGCAGCGCCGCCACCGCTTCACTGCAACGCAGCAAGCCTGGGCGATAGCGCGAGAGTTCGGCGATCAATTGATCCAGGCGCATGCGTTCGGCAGGCAGGATGCCGTGCATCCAGGCCTGGGCCAGCAACAAGTCAACCGGGCTTGGGCGCCCGATTGCGTAGTCGTCAACGTTTATCTGCCAGCCAGCCTGCAACGGCACGGGCGTCGGCTGATGCCGCGCACTCACTTGCACCCGCCCGCGCAAAACAGTCACCTGCGTGCTCTGATGATCATGGCGCACCAACAGGTTGGCACCCTGGCTATAAAGCAGCGCGTTCGGGGTTTGCAGTTGTAACGAGGCAGACCCCGCTGGCGTATCGAGTGCCAGCTCGCCCTCGACCAACTGCACACTGCGTTGGCCTGCGCTCACGTCCAGGTTGACCGCACTGGCGGTGTTCAGCCACAGCGAACTGCCGTCCGCCAGGGTCCAGTGTCGGCGCTCGCCGGTGCGGGTGCGATAACTTGCCAGCGCTGCGCGTACCCGCGTGGAGTCCGCACCTTGCCAGGCAACGCCGCCGAGCAGCCCCAGCGCCAACAGGCACTTGAGCACCTGACGACGGCGATGAGGATCGGTCCCGGCTGCCTGCAATGCCCGGCGTGCGGTGGCGTCGGCCAACACATTGGCGCCTGGTTGCAACAACAGCGGCAAGCTGCTGACCCGCTGCCAGGCGTACTCATGCGCAGGGTTGGCCTGACGCCATTGCTGCAAAGCCTGATGGTCGGCGGCATTCATCAAGCCGGACTGCAGACGCACCAGCCACTCGATGGCACTGTCGCGCACTTGCGGGTCAACCGCCACACTGCTCATTCAAACCGGCTCGCATAGCAGACACTGAAGGCCTTACCCATGGCGCGCTGCACCTGGGCCACCGTCAGGCTTAATTGTTTGGCGATCTGCGGATAGGTCAGGCCATCGAGCTGCGACAAGAAGAAAATCTGCCGCACCCGCCCCGACAAACCGACCAGCAGCGAATCCAGCTGCAACAGCGTTTCGATCATCAGATGCCGCTCTTCCGGCGAAGGCTCCTCGGCCACCGACCGCGCCGCCAGCGCTTCCAGATAAGCCCGCTCGATGGCTTGGCGACGCCAACGGTTGATCAGCAAGCCGTTGGCGATGGTGGCCAGAAATGCCATGGGCTGGCGTAATTCACGCACGTCCTCTTGGGAGCGCAGCACGCGGATAAAGGTGTCATGTGCGAGGTCTTCGGCATCGGCCGTATGCCCCAGCCGTCGATGCAACCAGCCTCGGAGCCAGCTGTGGTGATTGGCGTACAGCTGGGCGACGGGCGAGGGGGTGCTGTCGTGCTGCATTTCAGATCCGCACTAATGATAATGCTTCTCATCTTAGGGGTGAGGGGATGGCTTGTATAGAGGGATAAGTTGCGACGATCAGCCAAATTTCAGACAAAAAAAAACCTGCATCTCTGCAGGCTTTTCTCTATCTGGTTCCACGACCTGGGCTCGAACCAGGGAACCTCGGCTTGGCTTGTTTTGGATTTACTTACCATGCGGCATGACGATTCGACGGTGTCGACCTTCCGGAACGCCTCATCTTTTCAACTGTCGCTTTGGACGCTGCGTACTTATCAGCATATTTTTCCGGAGTGCGGCTGTGAAGCTCAGCCAAAATCGACACCAGACTTTCATGACTCGCCAAGTCTGCAGGTTCTATTTCAATAGCATCTTCATAGCACTGCAAGGCGCCTTCAAGATCCCCCACCTTCACCAACATTGCACCGAGCTCAAGATACGTATCGACAAATGACGGTTCAGCTTCAATGGCGGCCTGATAATACTTAAATGCGTCGACATAATTAGACGCCCGCTCATTGGATACACCCGCCAGGAAAAGATAGCGCGCGATGACCTGGCCGGGGGCCAATTGGGTAGCCACTTCATAATGTTTTATGGCTTGGGCGAAGTCACGCTGATAGAAACAAATATCGCCCAAACACTCAGCGAATGTTGACTCCGACAGTGAGTGCGAACACTCCTTGAAATAGTCAACAGCCTTTTCGTCAAGTCCGCTTGAAAGGTATCGAATCAGCTGTCTCTTTATATTTCTAAAATCAGATTCGCTCACACCTACTCTCCAACCACTTCTGCGGGCCGTCTTGTTATCCAAGCCGTGCTCACAGGCACGCCTGACTAGCGCCTAAAGATGATTGATTTTGCGAAGTCTGCATACTTATAAAACCAACTCAACGCAAACAAAATCGAAAATGGCATTCCCAACCATACAAATACCACATCAAATTCCACCTCAAACCCTGCGGAAATAAACAGGACTGGCAACAATGCCAGCAGGCAGCCTATGGAAAGCATTACGACTAAAATACCCGCCGCCATTATCGCCGAAGACATCAACTTACTTACCGTCACCCTTAGCCTCCTCGTAAAAGCCGTAGCCCTTATAACCCACTCCGCCGACATACACACCCAGCGCAGTACCAAATGGCGTTTTCGTACCTAACAGCGGAATGATAAAATTATTATCCATCTTCGGAACCAAAACCCCGAAGATCGAACCCTTCCTCAACCCATCCGAAGCCCCCATCACGAGAGGGACTTTCCCAAAGCCAGCACCGGCGGAAAGTAACGTATCCGCCCCTTGGTAGACCAATGGACCATAGCCACCTGGAATCAAGTCAAACGCCGACTTAACAGGGTTGTAGCTCTTAGGCTCATCCCCCCAGAAATGGTTGTACATCCCCGTGGTTCCTTCCAAGACATTACCTGCTCCAAACGCACTCATGGGAGCGCCCACGAAGCAGCCCGCAGCAGTGGCGCATAGCGTAACGCCTGCACTCACGGTCATGCCACCCAACCCCGCTGTGACTGCACTTTTTCCGACTGGGATTACATCGGACGTTGTTCCGTCAGCCAGACGATCAAAAAAACTATAGTTAAACAGCCCTTTTTCTTGCTGCACTTGCGCCCACGTAAGTTCATTACTGAGTCCAGCCATATCTGACTCCGTAAGGTATTTATTACGGTACTCTTCGCCGCCTCGTTCAAACTCCGCCCAGCATTTCGTCAGAAAACAGGTCGCTTTTTCGAGATTTTCTTTTTTGAAATCTCCTTTTTCAGTCTCTTGCTGTATAGCGTCAATTTCATCTTTATGTGCAGAACGATTGTAGAGGGTAGCATTTTTCGCAATCCATCCACCTTTCTCGATGGACTTCGCATCAGCATCTTTTTGCGAAGCTGCCGCCAGAACACCGACTATTTGAGAACTCATAGCTAGCAGATTCTTATCACCGCTAACCAACGAATCCAAGTGAACTACAGCCGCTTCGTTAATACCCGCCGCCAGCGCGCCGGTCTTGAAGTCTCCACCGGTGGCCTGGGCAAGTAACCCACCGACCATCGCATGCACCAATATCTTCGGCGGGTAGCCATCAGTCAGTTTGCCCTTGGTGTAATCCCCCACAGCATTGAAGCTTGCCGCTGCCAACGTGTTGAACAAAGCGCCTTTGAGTGCATCACCAAAGTCACCACCTTGCCCGAGCGCTTTGCTCAGCAGCGTCGACGTGCCGTTCTGCAAGGCTTGGTTCGCCGCAAACTGCCCAACGCCGGTCCAGGTGTTGAGGGCTGGCGAAGTGATAACAGCTCCCGTGCCTGGATTGGTCTGCGTGCCTGTCCAACCATCGAAAAGACCCGCCGTCAGGCCTGCCGTTACACCCGATATCACGTAGCCCTTCATTGCATCCGACGAGGTGACGTCCTTGAACACCGCCCCAAGATTGCCCCGGTTATTGATAACGCTGACGCTTGCATTAGTCGCTGCACTTGAAGCAACCGCACCCACCGCCGCTCCCGTAGCACCACCACCCGCCGCAGCCGCAGCCATCGGCCCTACGACCGCAGCCATCACGATCGCGATAATGATCTGCGACGCAGGACCAAGCCCGGAATTGCTGTATTTGAAGCTGTCGTGGATCTCCTTGACTTGATGCCAATCTACATCGCCACGCTTTTCCGCTTCCTTTATCCATGCCAATTGCGGGTCAGCTTTGACCATTGCATCAATGGACTGACTAACGGTTTGCTGATTGACCTGCGTCACATCAATTTTCAAACCATCCACCGCTTTGATCGCAATAGCGCCTGCAGCGGCCATTTGCGTTTGACGCACGGTTTCGTCGGTATTGCCTTTGCCTTTGGATGACACCCAAAAAGCGTTGTTATTGGACTTCTCGTGGCTTTCCTGATGAAGGTCCTTCACACCTTCGAACGTCACACTACCGCCACTGGCAATGGTCAGATCATTGCCACTTTCCAACTTCGCCGCCTGGTACTTCTGGTCACCCTGGCTTTGAATCGTAAGGTCGCCACCGGTTTTTATTTCACTGCCGATGTTGGTGACTTTAGTCACTTCGTCACGCTGGGTTTTCTTAGAGCCCCAACTCCCCTTCTTCTTCATGTCATACAGCGAATAATCGCTGTCTTCAGCCGACAGCAAGCCCAGGTTGCCGCCCGCGACCAGATAAGCCTCATCCCCCGCACTAATGCGGCTGGCGGTCATTAGCAGGTCCTTACCCGCACCAAGCGTTACATCCCCACCCGCATTCAGCGTGGTCGACACCTGGCTCACATGATCTTCCTGACGCTTCTCCTTTTTGCTCTTTCTAGAGGAATGTTCCTCATCCGCCGCCGAAGCCAGAATCAAATCAGCGCCTGCACTCATGCTGATATCGCGTTTCGCATCGATTTGGCTGGCAATCGCCGTGATATCCCGGCCCGCCTTCACGTTGATATCGCGCCCCGCCTCAACGCTTGAGCCATGTTGCGTGGCGCTGCTCGTTTGCAGACGCTTGCCCATGTCCATCGCGTTTTGCTCTTCGGCGGACACGAAGCTCACATCGCGCCCGGCGACGATCGTCATGTCACGACCGCTTTGCAAACCACTGCCTGCGCTGGTTACGTTTTGCCCCGCCTTGATACTCAGATCATTCGCCGCCTCAACCCGCGCAGCGCTATCCACATAATCGCGATGCTGCGAGTACCCTGCCCCTTTGTCATCCCAACCGGTCACGCTGCGTTCGTTGATCACATCGCCATTAATGGCGGTCAGCGTCACATCGCGCCCTTTGATGATGCCTCCGGCTTTGTTGACGATATTGTTGCCCGCCAGCAGGTCCAGGCGGTTGCCTGCTTCGATCAGCCCGCTGTTGGTCAAGTCATTGGCGGCCTTGGCCGACAGGTTGTTGGTGGCCCGCAGGGTGCCGGCGTTAACCAGGTTTTCGCCGGCAATCAGGTTCAGGTCGTTACCCGCGATCAAGGCTCCGGTGGGTGCAAGACGGTTGTTGGCCTGGGCCAGATACAGCACCGGCACCAGGACTTTTTCACCGTTCACTTCGTGCTCTTCCAGCCACACGATGTCATGCGTCAACGCCGCGACCTGTTGCGAGGTGAGGCTGACGCCCATCGACAGGTTCAGTTGCTGCTTGCTGCTGATGGCGTTGTCCATCAGGTACTTGAACAGTTTTTCGTCGGTGGTCTGGCCGTCGATAAAGCGTTGGCCGGTGCGTGCTTGCACGGCCTGCTGAATCAAGCGCTGTTCGTAGAGGCCATCGCCCAGGCGCTTCCAGCTTTCGTCCGGGTTGTAGCCCACGCCTTGCAGCAGGTAGTCCGAGCTCATGAATTGCTTGAGGTCGGTGAGTACCGGGTTGGTTTCGATCAGGTATTTGTGCGGTTGCGATACGGCACGACTTTCCGGCAGCCCCTGGACGCGGCTGATGGTTTGGCTGGCCAATGCCGTGGGTTGGCTGACCTGCGGTGGCTGTACGTTACCGACAACGGGTACGTCGTGGGCCGCCGGGGTAAGGCCCGGCAGTTGGGTATCCGGCGGTGCGATCGCAGCAACGTCTGCACTGCGCGCAACGGTCGACAAGCCCGGCACACGCAGATCAGGGAGAGCCCCGTCAGATGACGTATGCACAACCCTATCGCCTGGCGTTACGGCAGGCAGGTCGATGCCCGGCCGCGAACCATCGACCGCAGGCTGGGGGACACCCGTAGGATTGCGGGCGTCAATGCCATCGACGCGGGTGATGTCTATGCCACTGGTGCGACCCGGTGGCAGGGGCTGCACATCGGCGCTGCCCACGGCGCCGGTATCAATGGCACTGGCAACCGCGTTGACGACACCGGCTTCACGAGCGGCCACGGCAACTTGGCGCGTGCTGGTGGTCACTTGCGCCGCGCCACCCACCTGAATCACACGTTCGTGGGCGCCAGGCAGGGCTTGTTGGCGTTGGCTTGGGTCCAGGCTGGCGCTGCCCAGCGTCCAATCCTGATTACCAGCACCTGCCTGCCCCGTAGTGCCACTTTGGCCACTTAAACGAAACAATCCGTTCTGCCCGCTGGGCAAACCGAAGCCCGGCAGGGTCAAGGGGTTGACCTGCTGTTGGGCAAGGTCGGGCGGCAATTGTGCATTGAGCACTACCACCCGGGTTTTGTTGGCGCCTACGCCGGTGTCCAGCGAACGGCCATCAACCGCCAGCGCGGTCTTGATCACGTTGATGTTGTTGATGCTTTTACTGGCGGTGAGCGCAGCGTTGCCACCGGCCTGAATAATCGCCGGGGCCACCACCTGGGTGCCGCCTTGTACCGCGATGGGCTGGTTGATGCCGGGAAACAGCGACGGGCTGAACCGCGTCATCAAGGCCGCAAACGCCGCCTCATCCACCGGCGAACCCTGCGGGTGCGCACGGTTATAGGCCTGCACCGCGGCGACCATCTGGTTGTATTGGCCTTTGGAGATTTTGGTAATGCCGCCGTACTCCTGGCTCTGGGAGCCGGAACCACCGGTGGCCGCCAGGTTCAGAATGTTCTCGCCGCTGATCGACAGATCGTTAGCAGCCGACACCACGCTATAGCGGTTGGTGAAGTTCTGACCGGTAATCACCATGTTGCGCCCCGAACTGATCGTGGCGGAAGGCGAGTTCGCTTCGATCACACTCTCAACCGTGCGGCTCAGGGACACCGCCGGGCGCCGGTCGCTCCAACCGCCGCTGCAATGCTGGGTGCAACGGATGCTCACGCCCACCGAGGTCAGCTGCTGGTTGAGGGTGAATTTCTCGCGCTCGTTGACCACGTCATTGGCCGACAGTCTGAGGTCGCCCACACTCTCGATGCTGGCAGAAACGTTACGCACACTCTGCGCCAGAGTGCCAGCGGCTACACCGGCCACCGTAAGGTTGCCCAGGCTGTAGATATCCGAATAGTTGTTGGTCAGGCTGCCGAGGTTGAAGGTCGAATCCTGGCCACTGAACAGGAAACCACGTGCGCCGATGCCGCTGGCGGCGTGGTCGTTGAGCAGGCTTTGTGCCGTCAGCACCAGGTTCTGTGAAGCCCCCAACGTGCCGGTGTTAACGATGCTGCCGGCGTTGATGCGCAGGTCGCTGCTGGAGGTCAAACGCCCCCGGTTGAGCAGTTGGCCCCCGGTGGTCAGTTGGGAAGCGCCGCCGCCTGCCACACTGGCGGCTTCATTCACGGTTATCTGCGCGGCACTCAAGCCCAGGTTGCCCAGGCTGCTGTAGCGCCCATTGCCGCCATAACTGCCGGCCAGCGTCAGATTGGCCGTGCCGTCACTGGCGATCAGGCCATCGTTATTCCAGTTGCCGCCGTTGCCCGTCAGGCTGTCGGAGGCGAGTAACTGGCCACTGGCGGTCTGGTTCAAGGTATTGACGTTGACCGTCAGGCGCCCGGCCTGGATCACGCTGCTGTTGGTCCAGCTGTCTGCGGCCAGGGTCAGGCCACCACGGGTCACCAGATTGCCGCCGGCATTGATCAGGTTGGCGGTGGCGATATCAAAAGTGCCGGTGCCGCCGTGCAGCAGACTGCCGCCCTGGTTCAGGAAGCTGCCGGCATTCAGGGTCAGGTCAGCGTTGGAGGTTTCCAGTCGTCCATTGCGGTTATCGAACGCACCGCCGAGCTGGAAATTGGTTTTGCCGCTACGGCCCAGCGCGCGCAGTTGCCCGCCTTGGTTGTCGACACTGGCGCCTGTCACGCTCAGGGAGCTATCGCTTTCAATCACACCGCTGCGGTTGATCAACGCGCCACCAGCGCTCAGCTCAACCGCGCGACCTGCAATTTGCCCGGCGCTGTTGTCCAGCTGTGCACCATTGACTCGCATCAAGCCGGTGGCATACACCCCGCCGTTGGCATTGGCGAAGTAGTTGGCATTGACCACTGCATCGCCGGTCTGCGCAGCGATGAAGCCGTTCTGGTTGTCGAGGCGGTTGGCAGTCAGGTTCAGGCTATGGGCCTGGAGTGTGCCACCCTGGTTATTGAGGTCACCGCTGACGCCCAGGCTCAGGCCGGTCTGGCCCTGAACCTTGCCCTTGGCGTTATTCAATCCCACTGCGTTCAATTGCACGTCGGCGTCCTGGCTATAGATCAGGCCGTCGTTAGTATTTTGCACGATGCCGGTGCTGGTGATCGCGACACGATCCTTACTGGCAAGGGTGCCGCCGCCACTGTTGTTCAGGCCACCGGCGAACAGCGTCAGCAGGCTTTGGCTGATGATTCTGCCCTTGGCGTCGTTGTTGACCTGCATCGCCCGTTGCAGCAGCAGTGGGCCGGAACTGGCAATGCTGCCGCCGCTGTTGTTGAGGGTGCCGAGCAGGTTGAGGGTCAGGCGACCGTTGGTGGCCAACGTGCCGCTGTTGTTGTTCAGGTCGGTGCCGGTGACGGTCATCGCTTGTTGGGCGTTGATCGTGCTTTGGTTGGTCAGTGTTACCGCTTGCAGATCCAGCGTGGTGCCGCTTTCGATCAAACCGCCATCGGCGTTGGTCAGCGCACCGGTCACGATAAGCGTTTGCCCATCGCCACTGGAAAGTACGCCTTTGCCACTGTTATCCAGGCTGGCGGCACTGACGCCCAAGCGGCCCTGGCTAACCAGCGCGCCTTCGTTGTTGTTTTGCAACGCGCCGCTCAGGCGCACATCGATTGCACCGCTGCGGCTGGAGAGCGTGCCGTTGTTACGGTTATCGAGGTTGCCACCACTGACGTTCAGACCTTGCCAGCCGGACAGCAGGCCTCTTGCGGTGTTGTTCATGGCGTCCGCGTTGACAGTCAGCACTTGGCTGCTGATCAGCTTGCCGGCGCGGTTGTCCAGGTTGCGCGCCCTCAAAGCGAAGCTTTGCAGGCTGGAGATTTCACCGCCCTGGTTATTAAGGTCGCCCAGGTTTTTCAGGGTCAGCGGGCCGTTAGTCAGCAGCAGACCGTTGCGGTTGTCCAAATCACTGTTGTTGAGGTCCAGGGTCATTCCCTGCTCACCCACAACGCGACCGCCCGCCAGGGCCAGAGCGTTGAGGTTCGCGGTCAACACACCTTTGGCCGAGACCTCACCGCCGTTGCCGGTGTCGAGGCCGGCGGCGTTGAGATTCAGGGTTTGCTTGGCACTGATCAAGCCTTGGTCCTGGTTGTTCAGCAGGCCATCACTGGTCAGTTGCAAGTCGCTGCGGCTATTCAAAGTGCCGCCTCGGTTGTCGACGGAGCCTGCGTGAGCGTCGAGGCTGGCGGCGCCGATCAGGCCTTTGAGGTTGGCCAGGGCTTGATTGACGCGCAGGGTCAGGCCCTGATTACTCAGCAGCTTGCCGTTGCTGTTATCCAGACTTTGCGCGGCCAAGGTAAAGGCTTGGGCGCTGGAGATTTCACCGTTCTGATTATTGATGCTGTTGAGGTTGTTAAGCGTCAGCGGGCCAATAGCGTTGATCAATCCGCCTTGGTTCTTCAGTTGGCCGTTGTTCAGGTCGAGACTCAAGCCAGCGTTGCTGAACAGCTTACCGCCCTGCTGATCCAGCCCGGTGACGCTGGCGGTCAGCGTCTTGGCGCTGCCGATGCTGCCGCCGTTGGTCAACTGTGCGGTGGTCAGGGCCAGGGTGTCGCCGCTGTTGAGGCGGCCGGTTTGGTTGTTCAGCTCGCCTGTGCTGACCGTGACCGGGCCTTTGCCGCTGATGATGCCTTGCTGGTTGCCAAGATTGGCGCTTTGCAGTGTCAGGCCGCCGTCGGTGACCAGTTTGCCTTCGCTGTTGTTGAGGCTGTCGGTGACGGCGACGCTCAAACCATTGGCGCTGGACAGGCTGCCTTTGCTGTTATTCAGGCTGCGGGCTTTGACGGCCAATGCGTCTTCGCTGCTAAGCACACCCTGGCTGTTATCGAAATCACCGGCGAGATCCAGCTTCAGCGATTGCTGGCTGAGCAGCTTGCCGCCGTTGTTGTCCAGCATGGAGCCGGTCAGCGTCAGGCGCTCGCCGTTGAGTTCGCCGAGGGTGCGGTTGATGACCTGATCGACTGCAAGGCTTAACGTACCGCCTGCGAACACCACACCTTTGTCGCTGTTGTTGAGCTGCTGACCGGTGACGCTGACGTCGGCGTTGCCGGTCAATTCGCCGGTGCGGTTGTCGAGCGTCTGCACGTCAAGTTTCAGCGCTTTTGTGGCGCCTACCAGACCGTTGCGGTTATCAAGGTTTGCGCCGCGCAGGTTGAGCTCGTCGGTGCTGATCAGTTTGCCGTTTTGGTTATCGAGGTTGCTGGCGCTGATCGTCGCAAGCGCCTTGCCCGCGATCTCGCCATTGCGGTTGTCCAGCGTTGCGCTGGTCAGCAACAAGGCACCGTCGGCGATCACGCTGCCGCGTTGGTTATCGAACAATTGGCTGGCGCTGAGGGTGACATCGCCACGCCCGCTGAGCACGCCTTCGGTATTGTCCAGGCGAGTGCTGCGCACATCCAGGCTGGCGGCGTTGAGATGGCCTTTGAGGTTGGCCAGCAGTTGGTCGACACGCAGGGTCAGTGCCTGGTTGCTGATCAGTTTACCGTTGCTGTTATCCAGGTTTTTTGCGACCAAGGTAAAAGCGTTCTGGCTGGAGATTTCGCCGTCGCGGTTGTTGATATTGGCGAGGTTGTTCAGTGTCAGCAGCGGTGCGTTGATCACACCCGCGTTGACCAGTGCGCCGTGGTGCAGGTCAAGGTTGAGTTGTGTGGTGCTGACCAGTTCGGCGCCGTCCAATTGCGTCAGGCCGGTGACGCTGGCATTCATTGCGCCGACGCTGGCGATATGCCCGCTGTTGGTGAGCTGGGTGGCGCTGAGGTCGAGCTTGTCGGCGCTGATCACACGGCCGTCGATGCCGTTGGTGAACTGTCCGGTGTTAACGGTTGCCAGGCCTTGGCTTTTGAGCAGGCCGTTGGTGTTATCCAGGCTGGCACTGGTCAGTGTGAGGTTTTGGGCGCTTTCGACGGTGCCGCCTTGGTTGATTAGCGCCGCTGCACTCACAAGGGTCAACGGTCCTGCGCTGGAAATTTTGCCGCTGGTGTTGTCAATACGCTGGCCTGCCAGCGCCATCGAGCCTTCGCTGGTGAGCTTGCCGCCTGTGTTGTCCAGGCCTGCCTTCAGTTGAAGCGCCAAAGCACGCTGAGCGCCAACAGTGCCATCGGTGTTATCTACTGCAGTGCCGGTAAGCCGAGCGTCCTGGGCAAAGATCAAACCTTTGGCCTGATTGATCACCTCGGCCATCGCCAATTCAAGCGCAGTGCCGGCCAACAACTTGCCTGCACTGTTATCCAGGCGTTGTCCGCTGAAATCGACACTCTGCTGGCTGGAGATTTCCCCGCTGCGATTGTCGGTGCTGCCTGCCTTGAGTTTCAGCACTTTTGTCGCGGCGAGCAAACCGCCGTTCTGGTTATCCACGGTGGCAGCGTTGAGACTCAGATTACCCTTCGCGACCAACTGACCGCCCTGCTGATTCAGCACGCCAATCGTGGCGTCCAGATCATCCTGGCTGGCGATGCGCCCTTTGGCGTTTTCAACGGTATCGAGGGCCAGGCGTACCGGGCCAATCGCGCTGGCCAGGCCGTTCTGGTTGTTCAAGGACTGGCCGTCGAGTGCCAGCGCCTGCTTGCTGTTAAGCACACCTTCACGGTTGTCGAGCTGGCCGACGTGCAGGTTCAGCCCCTGATTGGCGCGCACCGCGCCGCCACGGTTATCCAGGCTATTGCTGCGCAGGGTCAGCAGGTTCTGTCCGGACAGGCGACCGGTGCGGTTGTCCACACTCCCAGCCTGGATGTCCATCACGCCTTTGGCGAGCACGGCACCTTTGGCTTGGTTATCGAGCAGGCCGTCGACTTTCACCGTCAGGCTGCCATCGGTCGCCAGACTGCCGGACTGGCTGTTATCCAGGCTGGCCGCGGTCACGTTCAAACGCTGGCCGGCGCCCAAGGTGCCGGCCTGGTTGAACAGTGCACCGCGGGCGGTCAAGTCAAGGCTGATGTCGCCCATCACATGACCGTCGTTGCGGTTATTCAGGGTCATCGCGTTGACCACTGTGGCGCCGCCGCTGGAGACTTCGCCGTCGTCGTTATGCAGGTCAGCCGCCAACGTTAACGCGAGGTCTTTGGAACTGCTGAATACGCCGTGGGTGTTATCCAGTCGCCCAGCTTGAGCAGCCAGGCCTGCCGCAGAAATGACGCCCTTGAGGTTGATCAGCGCTTGGTCGACTTTGAGGGTCAGCGCCTGATCACTGAGCACATGGCCGTTGCTGTTATCCAGACTTTGTGCGGCCAGGGTGAAGGCACGCTCGCTGGAAATTTCGCCGTACTGGTTGGCGACCGTGGAGAGGTTTTTCAACAGCAACTGACCCGGCGCATGGATCAAGCCACCGGTGTTATCAAGAACGCCCTGATTCATGTCCAGGCTCACGTCGCTGGTGCTGTAGAGCTGCCCACCGTTGCGTTGGTCCAGGCCCGCGAGGCTGGCGGTAAGTGCCTTGTTACTGGCGATGTGGCCGTCAAAACGGTTGTCCACGTTCCCTGCCGTCAACGCCAGGCGATCAGCACTGGTCAGGCGCCCGCCACTCTGGTTATTCAACGCGCCGGTCGTGATGCGCACAGCGCCGTCACCGATCATTTTGCCGCCGCTGTTGTCGATGCTGGCGCTGCTCACGGTCAACGCCATCGCGCTGAGCAGCTCGCCGCTGCGGTTGGTCAGTACGCCGCTGGCGGTCAGATCCAAAGCCGCACCGCTGCTGAGGCGGCCGCTGTCGTTGTTCAGTGTGGCGGTTTGCAGGGTCAGGCTCTTGTCACTGCGTACGGTGCCTTGCTGATTGTTAAGTTGGTCCAGTTTCAGGCTCAGTGCGCCGTTCGCTAAAAGTCGACCTTTGTTGCTGTTGTCGAACTGCCTGCCGTTGAACGACAGGTCGGTGAGGCTGGAGACTTCGCCGCCCTGGTTATTCAGGCTACCAACTTTCACCACCAGCGACTGGCGAGCGTTGAGCAAGCCACCCTCGCGGTTATCCAGTTGCGTGGCGCTTACCTGCATCGGCCCGGTTGCCGTTACGCTACCGCCACGGTTATCGAATTGCTCAATCGCCAAGGCCGCCTGCTGACCGCTGACAAACCGACCGCCACGGTTGATCGCGATGCCGCGGGTAGTGACGTTAAGCAAGCGGTCACCCTGCAACAGTCCCTGGCTGTTATCCAGGCTCATGCTGCTCAAGGTGGTGGTAGCACCGATGACTTCACCGTGGTGATTGTCCAGGGCAGTGTCGACGGACAGTGCCAGATCATCGCGGACGTTCAGCTTGCCTTCAGCGTTAACCAGGCTGTTTGCGTGCAGGTCCAACCCCGTGGCAGCGACCAAGCCTTGGGTGTTGTCCAGCGCACCGGCAACACGCACCACAAGGCCTTGCTCGCTGAGCAATTTGCCGCCCCGGTTATCGAGGCTGCCTGCGGTAAACGCCAGGGCCTGGGCGCTGGAAATTTCCCCGGCCTGGTTATCGACACTGCTTAAGTTGCTCAGTAGCAGCGTGCCCGGCGCGTGAATCAAGCCGCCTTGGTTATTCAGGTGGCCGTGGTTCAGGTCAAGGTTTGCACCCGCTTGGCTGTGGATATTGCCTTTGGCACTATTGTCCAGGCTTGCCGCACTCACCAGCAACGGGCCGGTTGCGCTGAACAGCCCGGCCTGGTTCAGCAGGTGCGCGCTGATCAACGCGCCAAGGCGACCGTCGCTGGTCAGCTTACCGCCACTGTTGTCCAAGCGCGTAGCGGTGATGTCCAGCGCCTGCCCGGCGAACAGCGTGCCCTGGCGATTGTCGATCAAGCCTGAGCTGTTGAGCGAGAGCATCGCGTCGCCTTGCAGCAGGCCCTCGCGGTTATCCAGCGACGCACTGTTGACCGACGCCGTGCGCGCCAATAGCTTGCCACTGCGGTTATCCAATGCTCCGTCGATCTGTGCGATCAGGCCATCACCCGCGCTGAGCGTGCCGCCTTGGTTAGTCAGGCTGGCGGCGCGTACATCCAGCGTTTTAGCCGAGATCAAGCCTTGCGTGTTATCCAGTGCGTGGGCGATACGCAGGGCCAAACCCTGCTCGCTGAGGAGCTTGGCGTGCTGGTTATTCAGGGTATCGGCGGCCAGGGTAAACGCCTGGGCGCTGGAAATTTCGCCGCCTTGGTTATCGACGCTGGCGAGGTTGCTCAGCAGTAATTGGCCAGGGGCGTTGATCGTGCCGCCCTGGTTATTCAAATGCCCATTATTGAGGTTGAGGCTTACGTCACCCTGGCCGAAGAATCGACCATCGTTGTGCTGATCAAGACCACTGATACCAGCATTCAGCATTTGGCCCGCGCTGATGCGGCCGCCCTCACTGTTATCCACTTGGCCGGCGTTCAAATTAAATGCGACGTCACCGCGCAAGGTGCCACGCTGGTTGTTCAGCGGGCCGCTTGATTGCACGCTGAGGTTACGGGCGACGAGACTGCCCTGTTGGTTATCAAGGCTACCCAGGCTGAGGCGTACATCACCTTTGGCGGCAAACAGACCGGTCTGGTTGAGCAATTGTCCGGCAATCACCGCGACCAACACGCCGTCGCTGGTGAGCGTGCCTGCGCTGTTGTCCAGGCGGGATGCATTGAGGGTAAACGTTGCACCTGCCGCCAATGTACCGCGCTGATTGGACACCACGCCGCTGCTGAGCACCAGGGAACGATCACCTTGCAGGCGGCCACTGTTGTTGTTTAATTCACCCGTGGTGGACGCCAGGTCGGTGGCCAGCAACTCGCCGCCGCGGTTGTCCAGCAGGCCTGCGGTGTTCGCCGTCAGTTGATTAAATGCGCGGAGCTTGCCGCCCTGGTTGTTCAGGCTGGCGGCGTTGACGTCGAGGTTCGACGCCGAAACCAGGCCCAACGCATTGTTCATTGCACCGGCGATACGCAGGGTCAGGCCTTGGTCACTGAGCACTTTTCCGGCGCCGCTGTCGAGGCTGTTGGCGGCCAGGAGGAATGACTGCGCGCTGGAGATTTCCCCTTGGCGGTTATCGACCGTGTTGAGGTTGTTAAGGGTCAATTGACCGCCGGCGTTGATCAGGCCGTTGCGGTTATCCCAGTGACCTTGGTTGAGGCTCAACGTCAGTGAGCCTTGGCTGGTGAGCGAGCCCTTTTGGCTGTTGTCGAGGGCGCCAGTATTGACCTGTGCCGTCTGACGCGATGCAATTCGCCCGCCCTGGTTATTGATCAGCCCCGTCGCATTCAGGCTCAGCGATTGGCCGGCCGAGACCAGGCCGGCGACGTTATCCAGTTCATTCAGTTGCAGCGTGACCTGCGCCTGGCTCGACAGCTCGCCGTTGCGGTTGATCAGTTGCCCGATACCCGCCGTGAGGTTGCCGGTGCTGGTGACCAAACCACCTTGGCTGTTGAGCAGTTGCCCGGCGGTGATCCCAAGACTGCCTGCGCTGAGGAGGCGGCCCTGGTTCTGGTTGTCGATCTGCGTGGCCGTCAACTGTGCGTCGCGCCGGGCGCTCAAGGTACCGCCCTGGTTGGCCAGTTCGCCGCTGTTGACGCTGAGGTCGCGGCTGGCGATCACGGTTTTGCCGGTATTGTCGATGGCCTGCGCGGTCAAGCGTACATCGCCCTGGGCATTGCGGCTGTTATCGGCGTTGACGCCTGCTTCGATGATCCCGTTGTTGGTCAAGCGGCCGCCGGCGTCCAGCGCGATGCTGTCCTTGGCGGCCAGGGTTTGTTGCGTGGTGAGCGCACCCTGGGTTTTTACCGACAGATCAGTACCGGCGTAGACCGCCGCCTTGGCTTGCAAGCTGGCCGCTTTGACGGCGACAGAGGTGCCTGCCGTGGTTGTGCCCATGACCACATTGCCCGCAGCATCAATCTGGATATCACCACCGGCGACCATATCGCCCGACAGCTTCACGCCCACACCGGCCTCGGTGCCGATCAGCTTGACCGCGCCCACATACATGCCGCCCAACGCCGACGAGTCAATCGCCAGGTCTGGCGCCTGGCTGCCATCTGCCGCCCGTGCGGTGGGGTTTAAGGTGCGTGCGTCCACATCGTTGCGCCCGGCGACGATGGTGAGTTTTTTCGCCTGGATCTGCGCATTGATGGTGGTAGCGCGGGTGATGATTTCGAACTGGTCGACATTGGTCGCGTTGAGGCCCGCGCCTTCGATGGCGACGTTGCCTTGATCGACTTGATAGCGGCTGATCTGGCCGTTTTCGATCACCGCTTTACCGGTGGTCAGCGTGACTTGCGGCGTGTTGATAAAGCCGCAACCGTTGCAACTGATGCCATACGGGTTGGCGACAATCACATGGGCCGACTGCCCCGCCACTTCGGTGTAGCCGCGCAGTTGGCTGGGGCTCCCGCCGTTGACTTCGTTGAGGATGATATTGGCAGCGGTGCCGCGCAGGTTCGGGTTGCCGACGATGATGCCACCCAGTTGTGTGGCCTGGGTGCGGTCGGTCGCGTTGTTGAGGATGACGCCGTTGGCACCGACGTTATAGTCATGAAATTGGTTGTGCGAGAGGCCATTGGTATTCGGTGCGGCGATATTGACGATGGGCACGCCATTGCCCGCCTGCGCGAGGCCTGTGCCCGGCGCACTGACCACAATGCCGTCGGCCTGGGCCAGCAACGGGTGCCAGAACATCGCGTTGGCCAGGATCAACGCCAACCCGCGTTTAGGCAGCCCCAAAAAGTGGGAACGGCTTTTTACGGCAGCAGAAGGCTGGCGCACGAGGAAGGCGAACTGGCGAACGTCCATGTTGTGTCTCGATACCCGAAGGCGGTAAAAAAATTAAAGGAAAAAATCCATACGGAAATAGATCGGCGCTTCACGCTCTGTGATAGCGGCCGGTCGTTCCAAAGAGTGGGCAAAGGTCACGCTGGCGGCGACGTTTTTGCCACGGGCAAACAGCTCCACCGAGTTGCTGCTCATGCGCCCATGCTGCTCGGCGTTGTAACGGTCGCGGCTGATCACGCCCTGGTCATAACCGAGGCTGGCGCCGTATTCGCTGAGCACCGGTTGCAGCCAGGCCCAGGTCACCGGGCGGCTCCAGCGCAGGTCGTTGCGCCAGTAGCCGCCGCTGTCGCCGGACAGCATCTGGTCCTTGTAGCCACGGATCGACGACTGCCCACCCAGGCTCATGCGCTGCGGGCTGAACAGCACATCTTCGCTGTGCTGGCCGGTCATCAAACTGCTGAAGCTCAAGGACTCGCCCCACAGCTTGAACGGGTACAGGTAGCTGACGGTGGCCGTGTATTTGCGGTAGCGCGCATCGGCCTGGCCGTGGCGCGGGTTGTGATTGGCCTGGGCGTCAAAGGCACCGATGCCGTCTTGCATGCCGAGGTCGATGTTGAGAAATGCACTGCCGATACGTCGGCCGTGGTTGATGCCGAACTGGGCTTCGCTGAGGCGGTTGCTGCTCAGCGCCAGCTTGCTGTCTTCAATGAAGTTATTGGTGCGCAGGTAGGCGACGCCGGTGCTCAGGGAGGTTTTGCTCAAGGCGTCGCGGTGAACGACACGCTCCAGGCGCAACTGGTGGCTCTGGCTGTCGCCGGTCTGCTTGAACTTGAAGTTGTTGGCCTCGGCCCGAGAGCGGTATTCGCTTTCGGTGTAGCTGTAGGTGAGGTTCCACCAGCCGAAGGGCAAGCTGTAGTTGAGCATCGAATTACGCGAGGTTTTCTGGTGATCGCTAACCGCATCGTGGCCGCCACGCAACGAAAGTTGGTCGGCCAAGCCCAGCGGGTTGTCCCAGTCGAGGCTGGCGCCCCACTGTTGTTCGCCGGTGCTGCGCTGGCCGCCGTTGTGCCGCGACAGGCCGACACGCCAGGGCTTTTGCGGGGTGTTTTTGACCAGTACATCACTGCCGCCCACGGCCTTGCCCGGCGCCAGTTCCATCTGCGCCTGGTTCGAGGGCAAACGGTTTAGCTGATCGACCATCTGCTCGATTTCACGCAGGTTGAGCAACTCGCCTTGTTTGCCGGGAAAGCTCATCGCCAGTTGACGGTCGGTGATGCCGCTGCTTTCGGCGCCTTTCAGGCTTTCGAGTTTGCCCTCGACTACCTGAATTTTGAGGTTGCCGCTGGAAAGGTCTTGCTGTGGCAGATAAGCGCGACTGGTGACCAGGCCCTTGGCCAGGTAGCGGTCGGTGATGACCTTGAGCACTTCGTTGAGCTGCGGCACGCCGAGGCATTGGCCGATGTAAGGTTTGATCAGCGCGCTGCGCTCGTCTACGGACAGGGCGTCGGCGCCTGCGAGCTCGATGGTTTTGATCGGGAAGCAACGGGTGTCGGCAGGCGTCGCCGGAGCTGCAGGGGCGGCGGATTTACCGGGCAGATCCTTGAGTTCTTCGAGGCGCCGCTGCTGCTCTTCGAGCAGGCGGTCCTGACGGTCGCGGATCAGGTCGGTGATGCCGGGGGTGTTCTGCGGGGCGGCGGCGTGCGCTAATCCGGCGGTGCCCAGGCAGAAAAAAACGGACAGCAGGCAAAACCTGGTCCGGCGTTCCAAACGCCACATGTCTAGATCCCTCTACATAGCGTTGTGCTATCAATGGGCGGCGATTCTAGGATGGCACTTTGATGGCGTCAATAAAATGTACAAATTTGTTTCAAAAGTGAAACAAATCAGGCTCAGCTTGAAAATTATGTTTTTTTAAAATCATGCACTTAACAAAAATTTCAAAAAATCCAAGGCAAAAAAAAGCCTGCATCTCTGCAGGCTTTTCTCTATCTGGCTCCACGACCTGGACTCGAACCAGGGACCCAATGATTAACAGTCATTTGCTCTACCAACTGAGCTATCGCGGAATGCGCCGTATGTTACTGATTAAAAAGAAGAAGTCAAGCATTGAGGAGCATTTTGACGAATTCCTGCAAATTCCGCTTGCAGCCCGCTACACCGGGCTGGCCATTTCCTTGGCCAGATCCAGCCACGCACGCGCCGCCGGTGGCAGGTGTGCGCTGGCCCGCCAGGCCAGGGCGATATGCCAGTCGGTGTGTGGTTCGTCCAACGCAATCAAGGCGATACCCGCGTGTTGATGTTTTAGCGCGAGCATTCGCGGCAGAAACGCAACGCCCAGCCCGGCTGAGACCAGGTCAACGATAAAGTCGATTTGCCCGCTGCGCGCGGTCACTCGGGGCGTGACGCCTTTGCGCTCACACGCGGCGAGGATCTTGGCGTTCAGGGCGAAGCCGGCTTCGAACAAGATGAACGGTGAATCGGCCAGGTCGGTGAAGTCGATGTGTTTGCGCTGGGCCAGTGGGTGGCTGATGGGCAATACCGCCATCAGCGGTTCATTGCGCACTGGCTGGTAGTCGAAGGCTTCGTCCACCGGCAACAGCAGTGCGGCAAGGTCGACCTCCCCGGCTTCCAGACATTCGCGCAGTTTTTTGCTGCCGTATTCGGTGAGTTCGATCTCGATCTCCGGGTAGCGGCTGCGGTATGCCGCGAACATAGCGGCAAACAGCACGCCGCAGCCCACCGGCGGCAGGCCGATGCGCAGCACGCCGCGCTTGAGGCCGCGCAGGTCGTTGATCTCGGCCACCAGGTCGTTGTGCTCGGCGAGGAGTACCAGGGCGCGGCGGTAGGCAATTTCGCCGGCGGCCGTCAGCTCGTTACGGTGGCCCAGGCGATTGAGCAGCGGCGTGCCGAGCTCGTCTTCGAGGGTCTTGACCGCCTTGCTCACGGTGGATTGAGTCAGGGCCACCACCTCCGCTGCCTGGGAGAAACCGCCCTGGCGCACCACTTCGACAAAGGCCCGCACGGTTCTCAGGTTCATCGGTATTCCTATAGCGACTGGGTATTAGTAATAAAAGTTGTTTTTATCATGCCAGCTTTTTGCTTATGGTGGTGCGACCCAGCTCTGTGGAGAACCCGTTCATGATCATCTCGTCCGCCGCCGACTACCGTGCAGCCGCCAAACGCAAGCTGCCGCGCTTTCTGTTCGATTACATCGACGGCGGCGCCTACGCCGAGCACACCCTGCGCGCCAACAGTTCGGACCTGGCCGAGATCAGCCTGCGCCAGCGCATCCTGCGCAATGTCGACAACCTGAGCCTCAAGACCACGCTGTTCGGCCAGGAGCTGGCCATGCCAGTGATTCTCAGCCCCGTGGGCCTGACCGGCATGTACGCGCGACGTGGTGAGGTGCAGGCGGCCAAGGCGGCGGCCAACAAGGGCATTCCGTTCTGCCTGTCGACGGTGTCGGTGTGCCCGATTGAAGAGGTCGCGTCGCAAAGCCCGCAGTCGATCTGGTTCCAGCTCTATGTGCTCAAGGACCGCGGCTTTATGCGCAATGCGCTGGAGCGCGCCCAGGCCGCAGGGGTGACCACGCTGGTGTTTACCGTCGATATGCCCACACCCGGCGCGCGTTACCGTGATGCGCATTCGGGCATGTCCGGGCCGTATGCGGCGCAGCGCCGGATGCTGCAGGCGGTGTGCAAGCCGCAATGGGCCTTCGATGTGGGCCTGATGGGCCGCCCTCATGATCTGGGCAATATCTCCAAATACCTCGGTAAGCCCACCCACCTGGAAGACTACATCGGCTGGCTGGCGAATAATTTCGACCCATCGATCAGTTGGAAAGACCTGGAGTGGATCCGTGAGTTCTGGAAAGGCCCGATGATCATCAAGGGCATCCTTGACCCCCAGGACGCCAAGGACGCGCTGAGTTTCGGCGCCGACGGCATCGTGGTCTCCAACCACGGCGGGCGCCAACTGGATGGCGTGTTGTCGACCGCCAAAGCCTTGCCGCCGATTGCCGAGGCCGTGGGCGATGATCTCACGGTGCTGGTGGACTCCGGCGTTCGCTCCGGACTCGACGTAGTACGCATGCTCGCCCTGGGCGCCAAGGGTTGCCTGCTGGGACGTTCGACCGTGTATGCGCTGGCCGCCGCCGGCCAGTCCGGGGTGGAAAACCTGCTGGATATCTTCGCCAAGGAGATGCGCGTGGCCATGACCTTGACCGGCGTCACCTCGATTGACCAGATTGACCACTCCACCTTGGTTCAAACAGCCAAATAACTGACGTCACTGCACAACGACTGTGTTGAGTTTTTTAAAACAGTCGTTGATTTATAAGGCGTTTTTGTAAGTTAAACAAAGTGGCATGAATCTCGCTCTAACCCCTTTCAAGCAGGTTAAGCGATGACAAGACGTGTGGCAGGGCCCAGGGGTTATAACCCATGGAAAAGCGGTTTAAACTGTTTCCAATGTTTTACGGAACTGAAGGAACAGTAAGACGCTTGGCATTTGCCGCTCTCGTGCAGCCTGTAAGACAGTTAAGTGCTTAGAGGCCGTCAGCTTATGAAATCACCGACCCAGACCAACGCAATTGACTTCGACAGTGCCAAATTGCAACGCCTGGGGTTTGGTCAGCCGTCCCTGCTTCCACGTCGCCCCACCACACTTGCGCAACTTCGTCAGCAACTGAACCAGCAGTTGCAAACCAGCCTTGAGCCGGAGCGCATTCTGGCGCTGTTCTTTCGCGAAGTTCAGCGGCTGGTGCCGCTGGACGCGCTGCAATATCGCCATGAGGCCAGCGACTTGCGCCTGGAGTTTGGCCATCGCGGGCATCACTCGGTGAGCTACACCTTGAGCCATGAAGGCGAGCATCTGGGCGAGTTGATATTCCGGCGCAACCAGCGTTTGCTGGACGACGAGTTGGCGCAACTTGAGTCACTGCTGTCGACGTTGCTGTACCCGATGCGTAACGCCCTGCTCTACCGCGCCGCCACCCGCAGCGCCCTGCGTGACCCGCTGACCGAAACCGGCAACCGCATTGCGATGGACCAGACGCTGCAACGGGAAATCGACATGGCCCGGCGGCACCTGAGCCCGCTGTCTTTGTTGATGCTGGACATTGACCACTTCAAGAAAATCAACGACACCCACGGCCATGCAGCGGGCGACATCGTATTGCGCGCTGTCGCCGACTCGATCAAAAGCCAGTTGCGCAATGTGGACATGGTGTTTCGCTTTGGCGGGGAAGAGTTTCTGATCCTGCTGTCGAACACCGGCCGGGACGCGGCAGGTATGGTCGGCGAACGCCTGCGTCGGGCGGCAGAGGCTCAGGACTATTGGGCCGATGGCAAGCGAATTGAACTGACGGTGAGCCTGGGTTGCTCGACCCTGTTGGCCGCCGAGTCGGCAGAAAGCCTGTTGCGGCGGGCCGATAACGCCCTGTACGTGGCAAAGCGCGAAGGCCGCAACCGCTTGGCAATGGCGGGGTAAAACCCCGCCATCACGCTTACATCACGCCTCGCTGGCGGCGCGAACCTGACGTTCACGAACAACTGCTGGGGCCTTTGCTTTTTCGTTCTCCAACCGCATGCAACTTTCCAAAAACAGGTACATGTAGTCGTAGCTCTTGCACACCGCCTGACGCAGTTCTACCTGCAAGGCCTTGCTCGGGTTCATCCCGGCCAGGGTGCAGATGATTTCCAGGGCTTCCCAAGGATGGGCATCGTCGTATTGCGCGTGCATCTTCAACCACTTCATGGCGCGTTTACGGTCTTCTTCAGGGAAGGCGGCCGCATACACGCCGGTCGAACACACCACGGCAGACCACTCCCCAGTCGCCCCCTCAATCGCGTAGTTGGTCGCGGCAATCGCCACGATCAACGAATCGGCCGAGCTGGTGTGCCAGCACCAGTGACTCAGTGCGTGCAACTCCGGTGGTACGTTCTGCGCTTGCAACTCTTCCAGGCTTACACCGTGGGCGCGCGCCCAGTGCACCCAATAGTCGGCGTGGTTGAGTTCCACGCGAATATTGCGCATCAGCCACCGGCGCGCCATATCCTCCCCAGGATGACGGGCAAACTTGGTCTTGGTGAGGTTCTGTGCCATGTACAAGGCAAACTGTTCAACCACTGGCCAGCCACCGATCAGGTAGTGGCGCATGGTCTTGGCGCTGAGCGTGTTATCACGCATGCGCTGGTACAGTTCGTGTTCGACAACCCGGCGCTTGCTCTCGCTACAGTCCTGGATCAGTTGTTGCGCCCAGGCTGGGTAACTCGAGGCTTCCATAAGCGGGCCGGTTCGGTTGAAGGTGTCGATCACTGTAGGGCTCCTTTTCTAGTGTGATTGTACAGACCGTCGAATGCTTCAGCGGAATGTGCCGGGCGCCTTTAGCAACAGTGGCTGCGGCCGCACGGGTCGGCACTGCAGACTATCAAAGGTAAACAATTGCGGACGTTCGATCAGGTAGCCCTGAGCATAATCCACACCGATCTCAAGTAAAGCTTGCTCGATCAGCGGTGTTTCAACAAATTCGGCAATTGTGCGCTTACCCATGACGTGGCCAATGTGGTTGATCACTTCGACCATGGCACGGTTAATCGGGTCGTCCAGCATATCCTTTACGAAACTCCCGTCGATCTTCAGGAAGTCTACAGGTAAATGTTTAAGATAAGCGAACGAGGACATTCCGGCACAAAAGTCATCAAGTGAAAAATGGCAACCTAAGGCCTTGAGTTCATTAATAAAGCGGATTGCACTGCCCAAATTGGCAATAGCGCTGGTCTCTGTTATTTCAAAACAAATCATTTCCGGCGGAATGCTGTAAGCCTCGAATTTCTCACGTAAAAACCCGAGAAAATCATCATCGCCAATAGTTATGCCTGACAGATTAATCGCACACATAGCCATAGGACGGCCTGCACGCTCTTGCATACAACGGGCGATAATCTTAAAGACGTTTTCCACGACCCAACGATCCAGCGAAGTCATCAAACCGTAACGTTCTGCAGCCGGAATAAAACTGTCCGGCAAGATGATCCGACCCGCCTCGTCGTGCAGGCGCAGGAGTATCTCAATATGACCATTACCACCATCGGTATGGCCCAACGGCGAGATTTCCTGGGCGTAGAGGCAAAAACGATCTTCCTCCAAGGCCATGTGCAGGCGTTGTACCCAGGCCATTTCGCCAAAACGCATGGACAATTCCGAATCATCGACATGGTAGACCTGCACCCGGTTACGGCCCTTTTCCTTGGCCATATAACAGGCCATATCAGCGGCGCGCAGCGAAGTTTCCAGGGTGGTCGGCGATTGCGAGATATGCACCAGACCAATGCTCACGGTGGTCATGAACGGCCGGCCCTTCCACACAAAATGCAGGCTTTGCACGGTATGGCGCAGGCTTTCAGCGATCTTTTCCGCCACCGCTGCCGGGCAGTTCTCCAACAGGATGCCGAATTCATCGCCGCCCAGGCGCGCCAGGGTGTCGCCTTCGCGCAGGTCCGATTGCAGCAACGCACAGATATGCCGCAGCAGCTCATCGCCCGCCGCATGCCCGCAAGTGTCGTTGACCAGCTTGAACTGGTCGAGGTCGAGGAACATCAAGGCATGCCGCCCGCTTTGCTGGCGCGCTACCTGTTGCAGCACCTGCTCCAGCCGGAACTCGAATTCGCGGCGGTTGGCCAGGCCAGTCAAGGCATCGTGGGTCGCCTGCCACGACAGGTTGGCGATGTACTGGCGCTCCTGGGTCATGTCGTGCAACACCAGCACCGCGCCGCTGACCTTGCCGGCGTTGCGGATCGGGGCACCTACCAGGGTGACTGACACCGTGCTGCCGTCCACGCGCTGGATCAGCTTGGAATGCTCGCTGCCACCGCTGAGTTCACCCTTGATAATGTGTTCAATCAGGGCGAAGCCATCGGGCTCGGCGTTCTCATCAAGCAGGTTGAACAACGCCGCCAGCGGCAACCCTTGGGCCTGCGCGTTCTTCCAATGGGTCAGCGCCTCGGCCGCCGGGTTCATGTAGGCAATGGCGCCGTCGACATCCGTGGTGATCACGCCGTCGCCAATCGACTCCAGGGTGATCTGCGCCCGCTCCTTCTCGGCTTGCAACGCGGTGGCGAAGGCGTGGCGCTGGGTCAGCAGTTTATGGGTACGCAGCAGTGCCAGCACGATCAACCCCAGGGCGGTGGCCAGGTTGGTGATCAGCAACAGGCGCAGGATCATCCGCGAACCTTCGCCCAAGGCATCGCTGAAGGCCTTGGCGGCTGGCGTCACGCCGTCGTTGATGGCGATGATGCGCGTCTTCCAGCCAGCAATGTCGCCAGGGCTGACCTGATCACTGCGGATCGCCCGGTGCATCGCCTGGGCCAGGTCATCCAGTTGCACCAGGTAACCATCGCCCACGGTCCACAACTCGATGGCTTTTTCCAGGTAGCTGAAATGGCGAAAATTGAGGTACAGCCAGATCAGATTGGACACGTCATCGGGGTGGTTGCCGCCCTTGAGGATGCCCAGGCGCGCGGCCGCAAGGTCGGGCGTGGGACGGTCCAGCGCGACGCGCAGCTCATGGCCGCCCTGGGGCACGGCGATGGCTTGCCGGTATTTGAGGAACGTCGCTTCGTCGCGGTTATCGGCGTAAAGGCTCAGATAGTAGATGGCGTCTTTCTGGCCCTTGGACCACAAGCTCTCGCCTGCTACATAGCCGCGCACCGCTGACAGCATGTAGAGGCTGACGCAGCCCAGCAATGCCTGGAACAGCACGACGGCGATAAAGGGCCAGACAATGCCCAGCAACCGAGGCTTGCTTAACGTCGCTGCGAGAGTACGCTTTTGCTTCATGAGGTCCCTTGCACATGCACTGCTTGATACGCACGCGAGAATCCGCTCTCGATAGCTCAGCCAAATCAACGCACTTGTTGCAGATGCCCGTAGAGCTTGGCGTATAACCCTCCATCGGCAATCAACTGCTGATGGTCGCCATCTTCGGCGATATGCCCGCCATCAAACACCAGTACCCGGTCGGCCTGTTTCACCGCAGAAAGCCTGTGGGCGATGATCAGTGTAGTACGCCCACTGAGAAACCGCGCCAGCGCCTGGTGCAGGTTGTACTCGGTGGCTGCGTCCAGGGCCGAGGTGGCCTCGTCCAGTATTACCACTTTGGGCTCGGCCAGCACCATGCGTGCAATCGCCAGGCGTTGGCGTTGCCCACCGGAAAAGCGCACCCCCGAGCGCCCCACCACACTGTCCAGGCCCAAGGGCAGTGCCTTGACGGTAGCATCCAACTGGGCGATTTCCAGTGCCTGCCAACAGGCTTGGTCACTGCGGGCGCGGCCCATGGTCAAGTTGGCGCGCACGGTGTCGTTGAACAGCGCCGGGTGTTGCAGCACCACTGCGACGTTTTCGCGGATGGTCGCCAGGCCGATTTCCTGCTGGGTAGCACCGCCGAAACGGATACTGCCCGCTTGTGGGGTATAGAGCCCCAACAGCAGTTGCACCAGGGTACTTTTGCCGCCGCCGCTGGCGCCGACAATCGCGACCTTCTCGCCGGGTGCGATAGCCAGGTTCAACTGGTTGAGTACCAACTCTTCGCCATAGCCGAAGTTGAGGCCGCGCACCTCGATGCCGACGGTCTCACGCCCGGTGAACGGGTCTTCGCCGCCGGCATATTGCGGCTCGTCGGCCCGCGCCAGCAGCTCGTTGATCCGCGTCAGCGCACCACCCGCCGCGTAGTAGGCATATTGCAGGTTCAGCAGCTGCTCCACCGGGCCGATCATGAACCACAGGTAGCTGAACACTGCGAGCATCTGGCCGATGGACAGGTCGGAAAACAACACCGTGAGCATCGCCGCCGCGCGGAAGATGTCGATGCCGAACTGGAACAACAAGCCACTGGCGCGGCTGGAGGCATCGGTTTTCCATTGCGAATGGATCGCGTAGTCGCGCACTTCCTTGGCGCGCTGGCCCAGGCGCCCGAGGAAAAAGCCTTGGCGATTGCCGGCGCGCACTTCCTGGATGGCGTCGAGGGTTTCGGTCAGCGCCTGGGTGAAGCGCGAAGTGCTGTCGTTCTCGAGCTTCTTCAGGTGTTTGACGCGTTTGCCCAACTGCACCGTAGCGTATATCACCAAGGGGTTGAACAGCAGGATCAACAGTGCCAGTTGCCAATGCATCCACACCAGAATCGCCGAGGTGCCGACCAGCGTGAGCATGGCCACCAGGAAGCGACTGAGAGTCTCGCCGACAAACTTGTCCAGGGTGTCCAGGTCGGTGACCAGATGCGTGGTCACCGTGCCACTGCCCAGGCTTTCGTATTCGCCCAGGGAAATCCGCTTGAGCCGTTCGATCAGGCGCACGCGGATGCGGTACACAATGTCCTTGGCCAGCCGCGCAAACAGCCGCGCCTGCACCACGTTAAACACCAGCGCACCGCAGCGCAGGCATAAGGTCACCAACAGCATCAGGCCGATATAACCGGCTGCCTTCTGCCAACCCAGTGGCAACGCGTGGTTCATCACCTTGAGCGCAGCATCGCCGTGCCCCAGCAGCACTTCGTCCACCAGCAACGGCAACAGCAAAGGGATGGGCACGCTGCACAGGGTCGCCAGCACGGCAACGCCATTGGCGATCCACAGGGATTTCTTGTGACGCAGGGCCAGGCGGCGAACTTCCGCCCAAGTCAGTCGGTCGGTGCGTTTGGGCTCATCCTGCACAGGTGGCACGCTCCAGCCATCGGGCGAGCAAGGGCGACAGCTCGGACAACGGCTGATAACCGTTGGTCAGCAACGCCAGCTGGCCATTACGCTCGGCCAGCAGCGTCGGGAAACCGGCGATGCCCAAGTCCTGCACCCAGGTAAAGTCAGCCGCCGTCGCCGCATGTTGCTCGGCGCGGTCGAAGGCGCCGGCAAACTCGATGCGCGGAATGCCCGCCTGCTCGGCCAGTTCCACCAGCACGCTGGCAAGGGTCACATCGCGGCCCTCGACATAAAACGCACGCTGGATCAGCCCCAGCAGTGTCCAGGCGCAATCGGGCGCCAGGCTGCGCGCGGTGACGATGGCGCGGCACGCAGGCTCGGTGTCATAGACAAACCCGTCGGGCAACGCGCCTTCGCGCTTGAACGGCTGGCCGGTGGCGTCGGTAACGGCCTGCCAGTGCTCAAGGATATAGCGCCGTGTAGTCGGCTCGAGTGCCGCGCCGCTGCCGGTGCGCAAACCGCCCACCACCAGGTGCACATCCACGCCGGCCGCCTGGGCCTGCTCAACCAGCGCCTGCGCCACCGGGGCAAAGCCCCAGCACCAGGAACACATCGGGTCCATCACATAGAGCAGGCGCGCGGGCATGGGTCAGGCCTCGGAAGGGGTTTGCTTGTAGTTGAAGCCAATCGGGTGCGGCATGTTGCGGGCCTTGGCCAGTTCGATCTGCTTTTGCCGGTCGATGGCGCTGCGACGGGTCTTCTCCGGCAGCTTATCCCAGCAATGCGGGCAACTGATGCCAGCCACATAATGCTCGGACGCGCGGTCTTCTACGCTGACCGGTGTGCGACAGGCATGACATTGATCGTAGTCGCCTTCGCTCAGGTCGTGACGCACGGTCACGCGATTGTCGAACACAAAGCAGTCGCCCTGCCATTTGGTTTCTGCCTGCGGCACCTCTTCGAGGTACTTCAGAATCCCGCCTTTAAGGTGGTAAACCTCGTCGAAACCTTCGCTGAGCATGTAGCTGGAAGCCTTCTCGCAACGAATGCCGCCGGTGCAGAACATCGCGACTTTCTTGTGCCTGGCCGGGTCGAAGTTGGCTTTGATATAGTCAGGAAATTCGCGAAAACTGGTGGTTTTCGGGTCGATTGCGCCTTCAAAGGTGCCGATCGACACTTCGTAGTCGTTGCGCGTGTCGATCAACAGCACTTCAGGGTCGCTGATCAACGCGTTCCAGTCCTGCGGGTCGACGTAGGTGCCGACCTTTTTGTTCGGGTCAACGCCTTCGACGCCCAGGGTCACGATCTCTTTTTTGAGCTTGACCTTGGTGCGGTAGAACGGCTGATCGTCGCAGTACGACTCTTTGTGGTCGATGTCGTCCATGCGTGGGTCGTTCTTGAGCCAGGCCATAAGACCATCAATGCCTTCACGGCTGCCGGAAACGGTGCCGTTGATGCCTTCTTCGGCGATCAGCAAGGTGCCTTTGATGCCGTTATCGACCATTGCCTGCAACAGTGGCTCGCGCAGGGCGACGTAATCTTCGAGGGTGACGAACTTATACAGTGCCGCCACGACAATCGGTTGAGTCATGGGTGTTCTCTCCAGGTGGCTACCCTCGTAAGGGGTGAACCGGATGCAAAAAAAACGCGCCGGCTAAGCGGCGCGTTGCGGATTCTAACAAAATTGGCGACGCTTATGGGCCGCCTCTTTACTGTGGCGAGGGAGCTTGCTCCCGCTGGGCTGCGAAGCGGCCCCGATAAGGCGATTGTGACCTTTCACAAAGATCGCAGTGATGGGCATCTGGGCTGCTGCGCAGCCCAACGGGAGCAAGCTCCCTCACCACATAACGCCCATGCGCCACAGTGTCAGTGCCCGCCGGCGCAGGTCGGCGAGGCCGGGGCTGCGTCGATTTTCGCCCATTCGTCAGGCGTGTAGGTATGCAGCGCCAACGCATGGAATTCGCTCATCAGGTCACCCAGGGTGGCATAGACCTTCTGATGGCGCTTTACCCGGTTGAGCCCCTCGAACTGCTGGCTGACCAGCACGGCCTTGAAGTGGGTCTGCAACCCACGGCTGTGCATATGGCTTTCATCCAGCACGCTCAAGTATTCCGGGCTCAGGGCGACGAGTGCCGATTCGATACGCTGTTGCATGGTCATTCCTGTTTACTTCTTCTTGGCCGGGGCCGGGGCTTTTGGCGTCAGCTCGTTGGTCATGTCTTCGAGCAGCTTGTTCACCACAGGTACCGCGCTTTCCAGCTTGGCCTGGGTCATCTGGGCCGATTGCTGGGTCAGTTGCGGCATTTTTTCCAGGACTTTCTTGCCCAGCGGCGACTGGTAGAAGGCTACCAGGTCCTTGAGCTCGGATTCGCTGAAGTTGGTGGTGTAGAGCTTGACCATGTCCGGCTTCAGCTTCGGCCAGCCGATGGCCTGGTCCAGCGCAGCATTGGCCTTGGCCTGGTAGCTGTCGAGTACGGACTGCTTGGCGGCAGGTGCCTTGGTCTGGGCGAAACGCTGGGCAAACATTTGCTGCACTTGCATGTACACCGGGGTACCCAGCTTGTCAGCGTGGGCCAGGGTCAGGAAGGCTTCGGCACTGGCGTTATGGCTGGCGGTATCGGCAAAAACCTGGCCGCTGGCGCAAACCAGAGCAACCGCGGTACAGATGGCACGAAGACGAGTCATCGAGTTTCCTTTCTAGCAGGCGAGGTAAGACCCCAAGGGCGACCATTCTGCGCCTAAAAAACCTTGCGGCTCAACCCCAGGCCTTGTTCAGCCTGGTTTTGCGGGGGCACGGGGCTGGGATCTGCCTTTCTATGCGAGCCGGCTTGTCGAATCGTCGCACCGCTGCGATGCAAGCACCGCGGTTTATCAGTGACAACCCGTTGACGCCATCGCAGGCGGCCCGAACCGCATGGGAATACCCTCGATGAAAAGTCTTTTATGGAACCCCACCAACGGATCACAGCCTAAACTGCGCAAACGAACCTGAAGGAGTGTGCCCGATGAGCCGTATCGAAACCGACAGCCTGGGAGACGTCCAAGTCCCGGATGACGCTTACTGGGGCGCCCAGACCCAACGCTCGCTGGTGAACTTCGCCATCGGCGAGCAACGCATGCCGCTGGCGGTGTTGCACGCGCTGGCCCTGATCAAGAAAGCCGCAGCACGGGTCAACGACCGCAACGGCGACTTGCCCGCCGACATCGCCCGCCTGATCGAACAGGCCGCCGATGAAGTGCTCGATGGCCAGCACGACGACCAGTTCCCGCTGGTGGTATGGCAGACCGGCAGCGGCACCCAAAGCAATATGAACGCCAATGAAGTGATCGCCGGCCGCGCCAACGAGCTGTCGGGCAAGGCCCGTGGCGGCAAAAGCCCGGTGCATCCCAATGACCATGTGAACCGCTCGCAAAGCTCCAACGACTGCTTTCCCACAGCCATGAGCATTGCGGCGGTGCAGGCGGTTCATCAACGCCTGTTCCCGGCGATCGCCACGCTTTCTGGCGGTTTGGCCGAGCTGGCTGCACGCCATATGAAACTGGTGAAAACCGGCCGCACCCATATGATGGATGCCACGCCGATCACCTTCGGCCAGGAAGTCTCGGCCTTTATCGCCCAACTCGACTACGCCGAGCGCGCCATCCGTAGCGCCCTGCCCGCTGTGTGCGAGTTGGCCCAGGGCGGCACCGCCGTGGGCACCGGGCTCAATTCGCCGCATGGCTTTGGTGAGGCGATCGCCTCCGAGCTGGCGGCCTTGTCCGGCTTGCCGTTCGTTACCGCCCCCAACAAGTTCGCCGCCCTCTCCGGCCATGAACCGCTGGTCACCCTGCACGGCGCACTGAAGACCCTGGCGGTGGCGCTGATGAAGCTCGCCAACGACCTGCGCCTGTTGGGTTCCGGCCCACGCGCAGGCCTGGCTGAGGTCAAGCTGCCGGCCAATGAGCCGGGCAGCTCGATCATGCCCGGCAAGGTCAACCCCACCCAGTGCGAAGCGCTGTCGATGCTGGCCTGCCAGGTGCTGGGCAATGACGTGACCATCGGCATCGCCGCCAGTCAAGGGCACTTGCAGCTGAACGTGTACAAGCCGGTGATCATCCACAACCTGCTCGAATCGATCCGCCTGCTGGCCGACGGCTGCAACAACTTCCAGGAGCACTGCATCGCAGGCCTTGAGCCGGATGCCGAGCAAATGGCCGAGCACCTGGAGCGCGGCTTGATGCTGGTCACGGCGCTCAACCCGCATATCGGCTACGACAAGTCGGCGCAGATTGCCAAGAAGGCGTACGCCGAAGGCTTGACGCTACGCCAGGCGGCGCTGGACCTGGGTTATCTGACTGATGAAGAGTTCGACCAGTGGGTGCGCCCGGAGAACATGCTGGAAGCCGGCCACTGAGAGAACTGGCGACTCGGTGAGTCAGTTAAAGCTGGCTGGGGCTGCTGCGCAGCCCAACGCAGGGCAAGCCTGCTCGCCACAATGAGAGTGTTCGTCCTTAAGTAAGGTATTAAGACGCCATACGCACCCGCCGGGCCTTGAGCCCGGCGAGCAGCGACGGCGCCAGTGCTACCGTCGCTGAACCCAGCATCACCACCAATGCCCCTATATAGCCCACGGCATTGATCTCTTCTGCCTGCACATAGTCCGGCCACAGCCACGCCGCCGCCGCCACCGCCACAAAGGTCACCAACGGCGTAAGCGCCAGGGTCGCACTGACGCGCGAGGCCTCCCAATGCGCCAGTGCTTCGGCAAACGCACCATAGGCCACCAGCGTGTTCATGCAGCACGCGAGCAGCAACCAGCCTTGCAGCGGACTCAATTGCAACGCCTCCAGCGGATGTGCCCATGGCGTGAGCAACAGGGCGCACGACAAGTAGATCACCATCATCACCTGCAGCGAATTCCACACCGTCAGCAATTGCTTCTGGCCCAGGGCGTAGAACACCCAGATGGTGGTAGCCAGCAGGATCGTCAACACGCCCGCCGTGTAGGTGCCCATAGAGGTCAGCAGCTCAGCCAGGCGCTGGTTGAAGAACAGACCAAAGCCCAGGATCAGCACCGCCAGCCCCATGCCCTGCCCCAGGCTGAAACGCTCCTTGAACACGAACACACTGGCGATCATCAAAAAAATCGGCCCCATCTGCACCACCAATTGCGCGGTGCCGGGGCTGAGCATTTTCAGGCCCACCAGGTACAACACGTAGTTGCCCACCAAACCACACACGGCCATCGCCACCAGCCAGCCGCCCCTGGGACCAAGCACCTTGCGACTGGGCAAGCGTTTGCTCAGCGCCAGGTAGATAAACAGGCAACTGCCGGCCACCACCAGGCGAAACCAGGTGACGGTGATCGGGTCCATCACCTGCAACACTTGCTTGAGTTTGATCGGCAGAATGCCCCAGAGAAACGCAGTCAGCAGGGTCAGGCCAAAACCATAGACCCAGCGACCGGAAGAGATGTGCATGAGCGCCCCAAAATGCCAGAGGTGGAGGAGCTGGCATTCTAGGGCGAGGCGTTGTGCTTTGGGTATCGATCATTTGGGGGTCAGGGCACCCCCATCACCAACACACCACTGCCGCTGATGGCGCCAGGCGTCGGCAGTGAACCATTGCGCCGCACCAGCGAAAACGTCACATCATCGCCGCCCACACTGTTGGTGATACGGGTGAGGAATGAGCCGTTGACAGACACTGCAGCACCGCCGCGCAACAACGCCGTGCCCACATCGGGATTGCTCATGATCAGCAGGCGCGGGTCGAACGCGGAACGGGTGCCTTTGTAGGTAATGGTGATCGGTGTGTTGATCCCACCGTCGGGGCATGAGTAGGTCAGCCTGCGGTTACTGACGACGGAGGATGTCAACGGGTCGGAACCTATGGCGCGTTGGTGGACGTCGCCGAAGTTGATCTCGATCGGGTTGTTATTGTTGATGGTGCAGGTGGAGGGCGAGACGGTGAAGTTGTTGGCCGCCGTGTAGGTCACCGTGAGCTGTGGCCGGGTGCCGTCGTAATTGTTCGAGCTGGTCAGGCGCAACAGGCCGAGGTTGTCACCGATACGAACATCGAACGGGTTGGACGGATAATTACGCAGCAAAATGTAGGGGGTGACATTGATCGGGTAAAACACTCCGTTGTTGGGGATGTTCGCAATCCCTATGCCGGACGGCACCGGCGTGTTTCGAAAAGCGCCGTTGATGCGTAAACCGGTGCCTTCGCCGGCAAATTTTGGTCCGGGAGTCCAGGCCGTACCTGCGGCGCTTCCACTGACCCAAAAGTCCGTATGCCAAGCGGGGCCTCCGCTATAGGTAAACCGACACTCCAGCCTTGCACCTTCGAGCATGAGCCTCGTGCGATCTGCAGCCAGGGTGACCGTCACCGGCACCTGCAGGTTGGGGTTGCCATTCTGCCAAGCCCCGCCGTTAACACGGCAATCGACGGCGTGCGCGGTTGTGGTAAAACCCGCCAGGGCGAGAAGCGCCAGCGCGCCATAAAGTGATTTCATTTTGACTTCTCGTGATTTTTCTACCCAGGCGCCGTCCGAGGAATATTCAGCCCCCTGTTCGCGCCGCCCGTTAGAGTGTTGGGGTTAGTAGGGTTGGCTGCCGGCGAGCTTGGGCCTTATGGCACACCCATTACGAGCACACCACTGCCGCTTATGGCGCCTGCGGTCGGCAAGGAGCCATTGCGCCGCACCAGCGAAAAGGTCACATCGTCTGCTCCCACACTGTTAGTGATACGGGTCAGGAACGAGCCGTTCACCGGCACCGCAGTACCGGCATGCACCATGGCCGTGCCCACATCCGGGTTACTCATCATCAACAGCCGTGCATCGAAGGCCGAGCGGGTGCCTTTGTAGGTGATGGTGATGGGCGTGGTAATGCCGCCGTCCGGGCATGAGTAAGTGAGCCTGCGGTTGCTGACGACGGAAGAGGTCAACGGGTCGGTGCCGATTGCCCGCTGATGGACGGTACCGAAGTTGATCTCGATCGGATTGTTATTGTTGATGGTGCAGGTGGATGGGGAGATGGAGAAGTTGTTGGCGGCCGTGTACGTGAGCGCGAGCGTTGAGCTGCCGGAGTTATAGTTATTTGTCTGGTCCAGGTTTAACCTTCCGAGGACGTCTCCTAATCGAACGTCGATAGGATTGGTCGGATTGTTACGCACCAAAATATAAGGTGTGACATCGACCAGCACGCCGATGCCGTTGTTAGGCATGGTCGTCATTCGGATACCATTCGGGACCGGGGTATTTTGATAGCTGCCGTTGATGCGTAAGCCGGTGCCTTGGCTGGTGAACTTCGGGCCTGGCACCCAGGCCGGCCCCACTCTTGCGGACGTAGCCCAGTAGTCCGTATACCAAGGCTGGCTACCGCCAAAACCCGAGAACCGGCACTCTAACCTTGCCCCTTCGAGCATGATACGAGTTCTGTCTGCGCTCAGTTGAACTGTGACGGGAACTTGCAGGTTTAAAGTCCCACCCGCACCTACAAATATCCAAGCCCCGCCGTTCACACGACAATCAGTTGCACTCGCAGCCGTAGTCATTCCCATCAGTACAAGAAGCACAATGGCTCCATAGCGCTGTTTCATTTTTTAATCTCTCGCGGCTTTTATCTACCCGAATGTCGCCCGCCGGGCACTCGGCTCACGTCGTGAAGAGGACGTAGCCGCTACGGATAGTCCAACGTAAAAGTAGAGGTCACCGTGTACGCACCGTGCCCAATGGTTTGATCTCTTATCGCCGTCGGCTCGCCCTGCACATAGGCCTTGAGTTCGATCACATTGCTACCATCGCTCAGCACCTGCTCATCGCTGACGGTATTCAAGGGCAACGGCTTGTCGCTCAGCGTCTCAATACCAACGCCAATCCCCGAGGCACCACTGCCACCGTCCAGCGCGAGCAAACCTGGAAGTTCGCCATTTTCGGCACCGCCGAAGGTGATGGTCACGGTGTTGCCAATGGTGGTGTCACACTCTTCCAAGTGCAGTTGGAACCGCTTGCCCACGGTTCGCGTGTTGATATAAAGGTGCTTGCTGGTGACGTCCCAGAGCTCCAGCGTGATGGCCTCATCGCCAGGGCGGATGGTGCAGGCCTCTTCCACCAGGTTGCCCTTGAACATCAGGTTGTCCGCGCCGTGCCCCAGGGGGATCAGGCCGACGGTGAGCAATAACGCCAACCCGCCTTTTTGCACAATTTGGTCTCGCATCGACTCAACTCCTACTGGTATTCGGCCAACAACGTGGCCACCGCCGTAAACCGCGCGGGCGTCAAAATGGTGCCTGGCTGCTGCACGGGCACCACCTCCAATGTCGGCGGTGACGACAGGGTGATGTCCAGTGGCGTATTAAGTGGAAGTGGCAGGTTATTCTGGAAAATCCGAATGCCCAGTGCCGGCACACTGGTCTGTACCGCTGCACCGTCAAATGAGGTGGCTGTGCCGTTGACGCTCAATTTGAGCTCCCACGGCAGCGTGTCGGTGCCACAGTTGATGGCATAACCGACGCCCCGGCGGTATTTCACACCATCGACGCGTTTTACCCCCACATCGCCAAAATCCACCTCAATGGTGTTGCCGCCGTCAATGGTGCAGGGCGGCGGTTCATTCAGCGTGCCGCTGAACGTCAGGTTGGCCGACGCACCACTGCAAAGGCCGATGGAACACAAGGTAAGCAACACGCGTTGCTGCCAAAATGTCATTGAGCATTCCTCGTCATTGGTAATCGACCACCAGGGTTGCCACAGCATCAAATGCCCCGCCGCTCAGCGTGCTGCCCACGCGTTTGACGGGCACCGCCTGTACCGCCGGGAAGTTGGGATAGGTAAAATTCACGGCCGTATTCAACGGCCAGTCAGCGCCATTCACGAACAGCTTGACCCCAAGGTCGGCCTTGCGGGTCGACAGCACGCGGCTGTCAAACCCGGCGCCGGTGCCTTTGAGTTCCAGGGTCAGGGCGTTGCTGAACGGCGAATTACAGGTGACGGTATAGGGCACGTCACGACGGTAATTAACCCCGTCTACCCGTGACGTCTGCAGGTCATTGCCGAACGGCACATCCAGGGTTGCGCCACTGTTAATCACGCAAGGCGGCGGCGCGATGATGACCGCGCGGATGGTCAGGCTGGTGTCGGCCTGCACGCATTGGCTGACAGGCCACAGTAAACCGCCACCGATAAGAATGGCCCACGGGCCGATTGAGTTAGCCATCGCTCTGCCCTTACTCATAGTTGAGCCTGAATTCCACCACGGCCCTGAAAGCCCCACTGCTCAACGGCGCCGAGGTGCGCGTAGGCCGAACATTCCAGGTCTGGGTATTGCGGCCCACGGGCAGAATCAACGGTTCGCCCTTTGAGCCCAGCTGTACATCCCGGCCAAGGGGATCGGTCAATTGCAGGCCCATCCCGGTGATGCCCTGGACTTTGACCAACCGTGGATCATCGGCGTCGGCCGGCGCGACAAACGCCACCGACAACACAGGTTGGTAAGCACTCCATGTCAGGTTGCCCGTGCGTTCGTTGCGCACGCGACCGGCGGTGCGCATACAGTCGGTAAAACGCAGTTGAAAAGCCTTGGCGGGCGCCTGATCACCAGGCCGTTGCAAATGGCTGGTCGACACCGCGTCCAGGTCCACCGTCTGGTGCAATGAGGTCATATCCAGACTGCAAGGCGACTCATTCATGGCCCCGAGGACATTCAACATTCCGCTCATCCCTTCGATATCTTCGTCATCGTCGGCGGCGTGCGCGCCCATCGCCAAGACCCATAACAGGCAGCCCAAGACCTTCACACTTTGCGACTTCATGATGTTCTCCAGCAGCATTACTCATTTCGGCGCTGAGGCCTGCGCGTTGACCTGGCACGTATTGCCATTGCAGGTGAACGCCAGGAGTGGACGGCCGCCGTAATCATTCACATAGGCCAGATAAGGTGACGTACCCAGTGCCTTGGCACTGGGGCCCAGGGTCAGCGCGTCCTTGGGGGGAACCATCACCGGTGCAAAGCCCGGCACGGTTTTACCGTCTTTGCTGGCACGTGCATCCACCAGGGTCACGTAGTACGGCGTCGGGTTATGGACCCGGTAGTGGTCGCCTTCGCGGGTCAGGGTCAGTTTCTGCTGCCAGGGGTTGGACAGGTCTTGCTGGCTCGGCGCAATCGCATCCGGGCGGTAGAACAACTTGATGCGGGTTTGCAGGGCAATTTGCAGGGTGTTGGATTTATCACTGCGCGGCGGGATTTCTCGCAAGTTGAAGTAATAGACCGTCTCGCGGTCCTGCGGCAACGACTTGGCGGCCGGCAGCGCCTGGACTTTCACCTGGCTTTGTTTGCCGGGTTCCAGGCGCTGCACCGGCGGCAGCACGATCAAGGGTGAGTTGATTTTTTTACCGGTTTCATCCTCGATCCAACCCTGGGCCAGGTACGGCAGCTGAGTATTGTTGTTGGTGATGTTCACGCTGGTGGCATCTTTGCCGCCATCGAAAATCACCCGGGTACGATCCAGGCCAACCGCGGCGCTGGCGCCCTGGCTCAAGCCTAGGGCCAGCAGCGCGAACGCTGGGAAGGTGAGGCGCATATCAAGCTTCATGAGGCTGTGTTCTCCGTGTCGGTAAGCTCCCCGGTCAGCGTGGCTGGCTCGGGCAGGGATGGGGCAGCGGCAACTCTCTGGCAGCGCAGCTGCAGGGCGTGCGTCAAGCCATCGACGGGCAGAACGGTGGGGAGCGTGAGGATGCATTGCTCGTTGCCGCCCCAACTGACGACCATCTGCTCGCCGGCCTGCAGGCCGCTGAGGTAGACATTGCCGCCGTCATTCACAATGCCGGTGTCCTGTTGCTTGAGGTTCTTCACCGTGGCGCCAAAGGGCGGCGAACTGCCATCCGGCAGGCGCAGAATCGCCATGGCTTTTTCACCGGCAATCACGCTCAGCGAGCGATAACCAATCGCCCCTTCGGTGAGCGTCAACTGCGTGACCGATTGAGTGGCTTCGACCGTGCTCGGCAAGCGCTCCAGGTCCACGCTGGCTGCCGTACGCTGATAGCTGCTGATATCGGAAATAACCGCTTTGCCGAAGGCATTGCTACGGGTCGGCGAGCCGTAACCGCGCACCGGCACGTCGGGTACACCGCCGGTGTCGAGCATCAGGCGCGTGCCGCCGGTACTGGTGGTACGGTGCACGGCCGCGCCATATTGCGTGACCGTGCCACCGCCACGCGCCGACACACCCAGGCTGCTGTAGCCGCCCTCTTGCGTGCTGGCGCTGACGTCGATATCGGCCTGGTCGCCCATATGGCTCAAGTAACCGCTGGCGGACGAATCGCTGGCACTGAGCTGATAGCTGTTGCGCTCATCGAGACGATCGCTGTAGCGCGTCGCAAAGTTGTTCCTGCCGGCGGTGCGGCTGGCGTCCATCGACAATGTGCCGGTGCGCCCCAGCGGCAGGCTGACCGTGACGGCCATGCCGTTGTCTTTGTAGTTGTATTCCTGGGTGCGGTACATGTTCAGGGACAGGCTCATGTTCTTGACCGTGCCCACGTTGAAGTAGCGCGACAGCGACAGGTTCCAGCGCTGGGTGTCGGGCCTATCCCAGTAGGTTTGCTTGTTGTAGCTGGCGTAGACGGTGGCGCCCAGGTCACGAAACTGCTTGTTGACCGTGACCGTGTACAGCGCCTTGTTGCCACCAATCGGCTTCCAGCCCTCATTCGGGTCACGGTAATCACCACGCCCGCCGAGTTCACCGTTCAGCCCGTAATACCGGGCATCCAGGTATTCACTCATGCTCAAGAAGTTTTTCTCGGAGAACCGGTAACCGGCGAAGGTCACCTGGCTGTCGTACTGCTCAAAGTTCTTGGAGTATTGAAGGCGGTAGGATTTACCCGAGAGCGTCTCGTTCCACACCTCGGCGTGAGACTGCGTCACATCCAGCGAGACCGCGCCGAACGCCAGCAAGTCGCGCCCCGCCCCCACGGACAACGCCCGATAGTTGTTATCGGTCATGCCGCCGCCAAATAACGACCAGCCATTGCTGATGCCCCAGGAAAACTCCCCGGTGCCGAAAAAGTCGCCGTCACCGCCATGCTGAAGGTTGGACGGGCGCCCGGATGCCAGCTTGTAACGTACTTGCCCCGGGCGGGTAAGGTAAGGAACCCCGGCCGTATCCATCTGGAAACTGTGGACCGAGCCGTCCTGTTCTTCCACCCGCACATCGAGCTTGCCCGTCACTGCATCCTGCAAGTCTTGAATACGAAAGGGCCCCGCCGCTACCAGGGTTTCGTAAAGCACGCGGCCCTGTTGGCTGATGATGACTTTGGCATTGGTCTTGGCCACCCCGACCACTTCCGGCGCATACCCACGCAGGTTGGGCGGTAACTGGCTTTCATCCGAGTTGAGCGCGGCACCGGTAAAGCGGAAACTGTCGAACAGGTCCGAATACAGGTAGTTCTCGCCCACCACCAAACGTGCCTTCAGCGCAGGAATGGCGCGGTACGCGTAGTAGCGACTCCACTCCAGCTTTTGCGGCCCGGCCGCTTCCTGGCGGCCACGCTCGACGCGCCCCTGCCAATCGGCCCGCAACCGCCAGGCGCCGGCATTGGCGCCAACGGTGCCGTTGCCACTGAGGTTATTGCGGTTACCATCGCCGCGCTGGTAGTTGGACTGCGCCGTCAGACTGTAGTCAACCAACAACCCCGGCACCCCTTCGTCCCACCGCGAGGGCGGGTCCCAGTTGATGGCACTGTATTCGAGGTAGGCCTGGGGCAGATTGATGCTCAGCGTGGACGTGGCCAGGTCGCCACTGACCTCGGTGCCCGGCAAGCTTTGAACATCAAGGCATTCGCCGCCCTTCCACCAGGCAAGTTTGTCGGCATCCGCCGCTTTTAGACCCAACTGTTCCACCAGGCTGCGAGATAAACACGCCTGACTGCCTTTGGGATCATTATCGGGGTGATAGAACGCCACCGATTGTTCGGCAATTGGCTGGCCGTTGATGTGCACGACCATCGAGTACGTGCCGGGCAAAATAAACCCGCTGCGCGCAAATTGAGACAAGTCAATGTTGGTGCGATCAATCAAGTCAAGAACGTCGGTATTAAACTCGATATCCCCGGCACCCAATGCAGTTCCCGCCAGAGACATCAGCCCGCCAAACAGACTCGGGCGCAGCGTGTTTTTGATCTTCGCTGTATTCAACATGAAAGCCTGTCCATCAATGTTCAAAAGTATTCCAACTTGAACCGCACTGCGGCACTGTGGGCGCCCACTACCAGTGGCAGTCCATTGCCAACCAGATAAAACCTGTAGTTAAGTGTCATATCGCCCTCCGACAGTGGCGTAGGCGACATTCGCTGCCCGGGAATACTCTCTTCGCCGGCCGCGTCCACAATGTGCAGGGCAACCCCCTGGGAGCCACCGAACACAGCGAAGGAAAGCCCAGCCCGGTCGGTCGGCCCATCAAACGTCACCCGCATGTGCTCCCAGTCAGGCAGGGTTGCCCCTGGGCGCGACGGGTCCGGACGTGTCAGTGAGCAGTTGACCAAACGCAACTGAAACGGGTGATCTTCTCCCCGCGTGTTGCGCAACAGCCGGCCAACTGGCTCCGACGGCATTTCGATGGTTTGATCGATACTGCTCAGCTCCAGCCCGCAGGCTGAGTCCACGACTTCCCCGCCCAACAGGACGACGCCTTCACCCTGCGAAGCGTCCTGGGCCAGAGCGTAAGGGCAGATCAACGTCGTCAATGAAGAGGCGATAGCCAAACGTAGGAATGTTTTCACCTGGATCTCCCGTCAGCGTCCCCCCGCCACACGTGGTGGCGGGGGGAAAAACTTACTGATAAGCCAAGGTAAAGTTGGTTACTGCGCTGAAATCGCCAGGAATGATCGGGTCCGTGGCGGCACCTTGCACATAAGCGCCGAACTCCAGGGTGTTGTTGCCGGTGGAGATGACTTGCGGGGTGGTAGGAACACCCAGCTCAACAGGTGCGCCACCGTGGGTCATCATGATGCCCACGCCGCCAGCGCCGCCGACCGTACCGATCGCACCTGGAACCACGCTCGACGGTGCGCCGGTGAAGGTCGTGGTCACGGTGTTATCGGTCAGGCCGGACAGGTCGCAGCCTTCCAGTTCAATCAGCACGCGGCGCGCTTCAGACTTGCCGCCCGATTCCAGTTGGTGTTTGGCAATCGCCCCCAGGCGAACGGTCTGATCCACAGAGTCAGGCTTGATGGAGCAAGCACCCGAATGCACCGACCCCAGAAACGTGACGGTCCCATCCGCTGCCTGCGCAACAGAGATCGAGCCGGCCAACAGACCGATAGACAACAGCGCAGCTTTCATTTTGGTATTCATCTACAGATTCCCACTTATTAACAAGTGTCATTAAAGAAGCCCGGCCACAGGTCGGTGCAGGGCTGATTAAACGAGCGGTTATAACCCGTGCTGTTAAGCCGATGATTCCTGAGTTTTTCCAACTTGTTGTATTGCAATCCAGGAATCAGCTCAACGCCGGGCAATTCTCCACTTCACACTTGAGCAAGTAAGCCGTCTGTTTCCGCAAACCAAGTAGCCGCAGTACGCCAAAGCGCGCAGGAAAAACATGGCTATTTGCCAAAACTTTAAAACTGGCTGAAGGAAAAGGACTACATGCAGATTAATGAGAACAATTCAAATCAGACCGTCTCTGTAAGATGGGGATTACGCGCATTAAAAAATAACCGTGTTTACGGACTTTGAGCAACTAATCAAACAAGCAGAGAAGTACCTGATTATTACCAAACAGCGAATGCGCAAAGGGGGAGCACGCTCCCCCTTTTGTATGGATAGGTGTGAGCTGTCGATTGACTAACGCACCGCCTCAAACAATCCGGTAGCGCCCATGCCACCGCCCACGCACATGGTGACGATGCCGTAGCGCAGGTTACGTCGCTGCAACTCACGCACCAGGTGCCCGACCTGCCGCGACCCGGTCATGCCGAACGGGTGGCCAATGGAGATCGAGCCACCGTTGACGTTGTATTTGCCATTGTCGATTTCCAGGCGATTGCGAGCATAGAGGCACTGCGAGGCAAACGCTTCGTTAAGCTCCCACAGGTCGATATCCGCCACCTGCAAACCCTTGGCCTTGAGCAATTTGGGTACCGAGAACACCGGTCCGATGCCCATCTCGTCCGGCTCGCAACCGGCCACGGTAAAGCCACGGAAAAACGCCTTGGGTTTGAGTCCCAATTGCAGGGCTTTTTCCAGGCTCATCACCAAGGTCATCGAAGCGCCATCGGACAACTGCGAAGAGTTGCCCGCCGTCACCGAACCGTCTTCGGCAAACACCGGCTTGAGGCCATTGAGGCTGGCCAGTGTGGTGTCCGGGCGGTTGCAGTCGTCACGGTCGACCACGCCATCGAGCACCTGCACCTCGCCGGTGTTTTTGTCTTCGACCTTGTACTTGACGGCCATCGGCACGATTTCATCGTTGAACAAGCCGTCGGCCTGGGCCTGGGCGGTACGTTGCTGGCTTTGCAGGGCGTACAGGTCCTGTTCTTCGCGGCTGACGTTATAGCGGCGCGCGACGATCTCGGCAGTCTGGCCCATGGGGAAGTAGATGCCCGGCACCTGCTCTTTGAGCAGCGGGTTGATCAGGTTATCGGTGTTGACACTTTTCATGGTCAGGCTGATGGACTCGACGCCACCGGCAACGATGATATCGCTGCAACCCGAGGCAATCTGGTTGGCCGCAATCGCAATCGCCTGCAAGCCCGAGGAACAGAACCGGTTGAGGGTCATGCCCGCCGTCCCGGTGCCCAGTTGCGAGAGCACCGCCACGTTGCGCCCGATGTTGTAGCCCTGGGCACCTTCGTTGGAGCCGGCGCCGACGATGCAATCCTCGACCGTCGCCGGGTCGACGCCATTACGCGCCAGCAGCGCGTTGACGCAATGGGCCGCCATGTCATCCGGGCGTGTCTGGTTGAACTTGCCACGAAAGGACTTGGCCAGGCCGGTTCGCACGCTGTCGACGATCACTACTTCACGCATGGGCTACCTCGATCTTGTGGTTGGGAGATGGACCGAGCATAGAGGCCGGCCTGCCCAACCGCGACGATCATTCACCTGGCATATACAAAAGCATGACCGCCTGAACGAGGCTTCTGTGGCGAGCAGGCTTGCCCTGCGCTGGGCTGGGCTGCGAAGTGGCCCCAAAACCTGCCAATGAGGTCTGCCTGAGAGAACGCGCTGCCTGGGTCGGGGGCTGCTGCGCAGCCCAACGCAGGGCAAGCCTGCTCGCCACAGGACTTGAAGGCGACGCAAACTGTGGCGAGCGAGCTTGCTCGCGCTGGGCTGCGCAGCGGCCCCAAAACCTGCCAATGAGGTCTACCAGAAAGAACGCGCTGCTTGGGTCGGGGGCTGCTGCGCAGCCCAACGCAGGGCAAGCCTGCTCGCCACAGAAGCGTCGCTCACCACGGGAGCCTCACCACAGGAGGTGCCGCCAGCTTTATTTCTTTTTCTTCTTATCGTGCTTGTCGGTCTTGTCGAACGCTTCTTCCAGCGCGCGGTTGATGGTGCGCAGCACCTTGACCCGCGCCCAGCGTTTGTCGTTGGCTTCCACCAGGGTCCAGGGCGACACTTCGGTGCTGGTGCGATCGACCATGTCACCCACCGCCGCCCGGTAGTCATCCCACTTGTCGCGGTTGCGCCAGTCGTCTTCGGTGATTTTGAAGCGTTTGAAGGGAATTTCCTCACGGGCCTGGAAGCGCTCCAACTGTGTATCTTTGTCGATCGCCAGCCAGAACTTGACCACGATCACCCCCGCATCGCGCAGTTGCTCCTCGAAGTCATTGATCTCGCCATAGGCACGCATCCAGTCCGTCGGGGTGCAGAAGCCCTCGATGCGTTCCACCAATACGCGGCCGTACCACGAGCGGTCGAACACGGTGAACATGCCGCGAGCCGGAATCTTCTGCCAAAAGCGCCATAGATACGGCTGGGCGCGCTCGTCTTCACTCGGCGCGGCAATCGGCACGATATGGTACTGGCGCGGGTCCAGCGCTGCCGCCACGCGGCGGATCGCGCCGCCCTTGCCCGCCGCATCGTTGCCTTCAAACACGGTGATCAATGCGTGCTTGCGCATGCGCTTGTCGCGCATCAAGCCAGAGAAGCGCGCCTGCTCGGTAATCAGTTGCTCTTCGTAATCATCTTTTTCCAGGCGCTGGGTCAAATCGAGGCTGTCGAGCAGGCCCTTCTTGTCCACGGAGGCAATCAAAGGCGCCGGGTTCATGCCGCTGGCCTTGCCCTTGGGCAGCTTCAAGGCGTTTTGCAGGCTTTCGAGCAGGATCTTGCCCACCGTGAGGCTGCGGTAATTCGCATCCACGCCTTCGATCACATGCCACGGCGCGTAGTCACGGCTGGTACGGCGCAGGATGCGCTCGCCGAAATGCACAAACTTGTCGTAGGTTTCGGACTGCTGCCAGTCCAGCGGGCTGATGCGCCAGCTGTGCAGCGGGTCGTCGGCCAGCGCCTTGAGGCGTGCCTTCATCTGTTTCTTGGACAGGTGGAACCAGAACTTGAAGATCAGCGCGCCTTCATCACAGAGCATCTTTTCCAGGCGCTCGGCACCGGCGATGGCCTGGTCCAGGCGCGCGTCCTTGATCTGGCCATGCACGCGGCTTTGCAGCATCTGGCTGTACCAGTTGCCGAAAAAGATGCCCATGCGCCCCTTGGCCGGCAGCTGACGCCAATAGCGCCACGCCGGTGGGCGCGCCAGTTCTTCGTCAGTCTGCTGGTCAAAGGTGCGCACTTCGATCAGCCGTGGGTCCATCCATTCATTGAGCAGCTTGACGGTTTCGCCCTTGCCCGCGCCCTCGATGCCATTGATCAGGATGATCACCGGGAAGCGCTTCTGCTGTTGCAGTTCGTATTGTACTTCCAGCAAGGCTTCACGCAGGGCCGGCACTTCGGCGTCGTACGTGTCTTTATCGATGGCGTGACCGATTTCGGCGGATTCGAACATGGGCAGCTCCATTTCAAGATGGCTCAAGACTAGCGGATTGGGCACCACGCCACTCAAAGAATTCCAAAACAGTTGCCATGGATCAATCGCCATCCCCTATGGCTAGTTCCCTGGCAGATGGCAAATGCCAAGGTCATGCTGCCTCAACATCTGCTGTGTGAGCCGCTCTACCACTTCGGTAATGGCCTGCCGGCGAGGCGAACGCAGGGCCTCCATTTGCTCAAGGTACTGCGCGTCGGTGAGATTCTGGCTGTTCTCAAAAAGTGCTTGCTGCTGCGTATCAAAGGGCTCTGTCGCCGACTCGAACGCACCGGAAAACTGCTGCTTGAGGTGGGTTTTCCAGAACGCCAGCTGTGAAATAAAACGCAAGAACGTGGGGGACAGCTCTGCCGTGCGCACTTGGGAGTGCGCCACCTCCAGACTGTCGCTGGTCACATTGGCAAATTCTCCATATTGAATGTGCTTGGGCTGCCCCGGTAGCTGCAGGGTTTTGGCCAACCCTACCCGGAATGCCAGGCTGACTTCCAGCGGGTCCACGGACGCGTTTTCGACAGCGTAGGTGGCCGCAATTTTCTCCAGCTCGCTGAGGCGAAACAACCCTCGGCCCAAGTTTAACAGCGCCCCGGAATTGCCTTTTACACGACCGGCCTGCTGCGTTGCCTTCTCGACCTCCTTGAGCACCTCCATCTGACTGAAAATCTGCGCGGCGTCGTCTGCGCAGTTCGCCGGATGAGCCGCCAGTTGAAAGACCTGCTCGCGCAGATCGGTACTGTCGTGGGTCGACTGCAACACGTCCCAGACCCGCTGGGCCAAGTCCTCGTGCACATGACGATTGTCGGCAGTACCGGACAGCTCAGCCAGCAAGTGGAACAACGGCGTCGAGTCCGGGTCATCCCGCAGGTTGGCCCACACGGTAGATTTGTGGGCCTCTCGGGCGGCCACCTCGTCCGGCAACCACAATGCCCTGGCCTTCAGTTCGGTCATGCGTGGCTGATCGTCCTCTACAAACCCCATGCCAATTCCCACTTCGTCACGGTAACGCGTAAGCGCGGTTATCGTGGTACTGGAGAGCGGGTTGCCGCCCAGGTCAATCGACTGGCTGAAACTGCGTGACACCGTAAACAACCACTCAGGCAACACGGTGATCACGTTATCGCGCAGGTCCACTTGCTCCAGGTGAGCCAGGCGCCCAAGCCCTGCGGGTAAGTCGACGATTTTGGTGTCCTGCAACAACAGGGTGTGCAGGTCACGCATCCGGCTGACATCCACCAACTTGTCCAGCGGGTTGTGGCTCAGATCCAGCAGGCGCAACGTATTCAGGTCTGCCAGTTTCAGTCGGGTGTATTCGGTGAGCACAAGACGGTTGCGGGGCATCGACAAACTTTCCAGGTCGAGCATTCGCGAGAATACCTCCGGCAAGCGGGTCAGGCGGTTACGCCCCAGTTTCAAATGCTGCACGCCTTTAAAGCACTTCAGGAAATAGGCGACGTCATCGCCCAGTCGCATGTTCCTGAGTGACAACTGCCGAACATGGTCGAAACGTATGTCGGCTGGCAGCGTCGGCAGTGAGCCAACGCGCATCCCATCCAGGTTCAAACTGGCAACGGACGTCTGATGCTCATCCAGAGCAAAGCTTTGACGCCGCCAACACGCTTCAATGCGCTCAGCCACCTGCTGGCGGCTAGTACGAACGTCACTCAGGCCCGGCTGTGTCTCCATGCCCTGGATATCGGTTTTCCAATGCTTGAGCAGCGCGCGCAAATGACCGAGTTCTGCCTTCAAGCGTTTGACCGCCTTGGCCCGGGCCAGATGGTCAGCGCCCAACGTCATCAATAGCGAAGACACTTGAGCCTCACTGAACAATGGGTACAAACGCTTTACCTTACGCACCAGTGCGGCTGGATGAACCAACGGCCCCGTCGGCAAATCGGCCATTTCACAGCTCACCCCCTGCGACGCCGGTTCGCTGACCTGGCTGGAAAAAGCCTCGGCAGCCAGTTCCCGATCGCCTTTCGCTTGCGAGGCACTCATGTATCGCAAACGCCAAATGTTACTGGCGTCCTTCAGCGGCAATCCCAATGCCACTCGCTGGCCATCCATCAGCGTTGCATCGATCGCCTCGAACAGGCCGTCCGGCCCGGCATAAGGTCCGCCGAGACTGCGGCCGTTGTCGTTGAACGCTTCAAACCCTGCGTTCGACCTGACTACTACTCGCCGCACACCAGCGTCTTTGAACGCGCCCAAGGCCAACAAGTCGCCTTGAGGCGAGTCCTGGCGCAACTCAAGCCGCAGCTCTGCCCCCCACCCCGCCAAGCGCGGCATTGTCCGAACGGCGATGAGGGCAGTATCCAGGCTGGCCAACTCTGGCTGCTCAAACCCCATCAAGGCGCGGTCCAGGCGTTGTGCCTCAAGAGCACGTTGCACTGACTCGGCCAACGCCATGGGAACCCGTTGATTATCGCGCAGGGACTCACGCTGCACGGTGGTCGTTTCGGCCATCAATTCGCGCATCAGCGTGCAGGGCAATTGCGGGTAGGTGCGCCTGAGCAACGCCCATTCCGGCGGTACGGGCCCATCATAGGTCTGATACAACTGCTCAAACAGCGGCTTGCGATCAGCCTTCAGATGCGCGAGCAACTGACGCGCCAGCACGGTGTGCGCCTGATCGGCGTCTACGCCCTCTCCCAACAAGCCGGTCTTTTGTGCGTCATCCAGCCCGGACAACAGCACTTCAAACACTTTCCCCTCACTGAGCATCGGCTCGGTGATCGTCAAACGCAGGCCTGCATCGTAAGGTTCGCTGGCAGGGTAACGCGCCATGACACTGCGCTTTGCATCCAGCAGCTCAAAATAGCGCCCGGCGGGCCACCCCGGTAACAGGGGCAAGGCATGCATCTGCAAGGTCGAGTTTTCAATGTTGGGGGAAGCACCGCTTTCCAACTGCCAGTTCAAATCGCGAATGGACTGATCGAGCCTGAAACGTTCGTACAGATCGCGAAAGCGTGCGGGAAACGGCAGACACTCCTGGGCCTGATAGACGCCCCAATCATCGGGCAAATCCATAATGGCCTTGATCTGTAGAAGTTTGCGAGGAGGGAGCGAAGAGCCGGGACCTGTCGGTTTCAACCGCGAAAAAAGATACTCCGGGTTCTCCCACTCGTCGGGCTTCTCGAACGCAAAACGCCAGCTACCTTCACCGTTATGCAGCAATTTCGGGCGATAAGCCGTCTGCCGCACCGGGTGGCTGGCCCGCCATTGATCCAGTCTCGCGTCGAACGCGATCCGGTGGATACAGTCATTGACCTTGACGTACGAATGCCCCTCCACCGTGTAGATTCCCGACGCGTCGGCAACCTGCTCGTCGCCAAGGCGCTGATCATGGACGTATTGCGTGATATCCGGACGCCACAGCCGCTGGTTGCCCACAGCGGGGTTTATCACCTCGAATTTACGGAAAAAACCATTCAGATTAAGGCCGGTACGCTGCATGGCCGAACCGACAACCTTGCTCCCTGCCGCGAACAACACCATCGACGTGATGTTTTGCGCGATCACTGCCAACTGTTGGAACGCCTCATTCTTATCACCACGGCGCCAGTCTTCAATGCCCTCATAGAGTTCGCCGAGCATCTGGCCTACCGCCACGGCTGTCATCAATAACCCCAGCTCCGGGACGACAAACCCTGCGAGGTTGAGCACCGTCAAACCGGCGTCCAGATACGTCTGCAAGCGCTGCTCACGGACGTCCTCATCGACCTCGGCCACCGGCACCGCCAGGGCCCGTGCATCGGCTTGCAGCTTTGCGGCGTAAGTGTCGAAAAAGTGCCGCGCCAGGCTGGCCGTAATGGGGTTGGCGTCCAGCGCCCCCAGGCTCTGGGCTTGATCGAAACGGGTGAAGAACCCAACCCGGTCCCCCTGGCTCAGGTAACGCGTAAAGAAGGCACGGTACGCGGCCAGTGCAAGCTTGCGCTTGAGGTAGACCTGAAAGTCGTCAAGCGAGGCATACTCAAAGAATGGCCGTTCCGGTTCATTGGGCATGTACACCACGCAAGGCGCTTGCGGGTATTGCGCAATCGAGCGAGCGGAAAATACCAGAATGCTCCACAGGCATCCGCCCTGGGTATTGAGCCCTTGCCAAATGACCGGGCGCCCGTCGTACAGCACCCCTTCGGCCTGGGCCTGGGACGGCGTCAATTGGCGGTCCAGCAATGTGCACAACATCGCGTAGGTGCCTTGGGTAATGTCCCCTCGCATCAAGGCAATATGGGCGTCGACTTTTACGTCCAGGATTTTCATCCGGCCGATATCGGTCGCTACATTATTGAGGTAAGGCTTATCACCTGCCGGGTCGCTGTCAAGTTCAAGCACGTCACTGATGTGCTGCTGATACAAGCGGCCAAGATCCAGGGCGCGACACCCCTGCGCAAACTCGAGGGGTGTAATGCCAATGACTTCACGATCAGCAGACCCCGACTGCAACAGCGACCCGACGGGAAAGTGCTGCGCCCGGGCTTCATCCTCTGAGAAATTCTGCATCGCCACATGCAGCAGGCTGTCCTGCACCAACCTCACCGTCTTCACATACTTCAACGGCAAGACCTCTTTCTCGTATTCGTTTACCGCACGAATAAATAGATCTTTTTTGGGGTCCACAACCCGTTGCCATCGCGTAGAGCAGTATTGCTTGAGCCGCTCACTGCAAAACTCATCCAGCGCCTGCAATGGCTTCAATCGCTCGGCGACGGCTGCCTGGGCATCTGCAACCTGCAGGGCATCTTTAGTCAATGCATCCAGCACGCCGGGCGGCGCGTTGACCATCCAGCCAGGCAGTTGCTTTTGCAGCACCTGAGCTTTGTCCAGATCGCCCGTCATTTCCAGCAAGGCCGCTTGCAGCTGGCTCTGGGTCAATTGGCTCAGTTTATTGTTCAAATCATCCTCGGTGCGCATCAGCAATATCCTTTATTGCCTATCAATCAAGGAATGACGATACCGCAGCAATCTGCCCAGGATTAGCGCTGATTGTTGATGGCTTGGAGGCTGCGCACAGCAGTTTTTTCCATGCAAAATCTATTGGGTTACCACCCGCAATCAGCCCTCTGCCCCGTGATCGGCTAGAATGGCCGCCTTGCCTTTGTCTGCTTTTTTTATGAGTCGCCCATGAACCCCATCACCCACGCCCAGCTCGATTGGGATGACCAAGGTCGACCGCACTCGCGGGTCTTCGATGATGTGTACTTCTCCGACAAGTCGGGCCTTGAAGAAACCCGCTATGTGTTCCTTGAACAGAACCGCCTGCAGGCGCGCTTTGCGGCCCTGCCGGTGGGTGGGCGACTGGTCATTGGCGAGACCGGCTTCGGCACGGGTTTGAATTTTCTCTGCGCATGGCAACTGTTTGAACAGCACGCCGTGGCCGGTGCGCGACTGCACTTCGTCAGTGTGGAAAAGTACCCTCTGAGCCACACCGACCTGCAACGCGCCCTGGCCCTCTGGCCGGAACTCAGTGCCTTCGCCGAGCAACTGTTGGCTCAGTACATTGCGATCCATCAAGGCTTCCAGCGCCTGGTGCTGGATAACGGCCGGGTGACCCTGACGCTGTTGATCGGCGACGCCCTGGAGCAATTGCCGCAACTGGACGCGCAAATCGACGCGTGGTTTCTCGACGGTTTTGCCCCGGCCAAGAACCCCGACATGTGGACCGCTGAGTTGTTCGCCGAACTGGCGCGCCTGGCGGCACCGGGTTCGACCATCAGCACCTTCACCAGCACCGGCTGGGTACGCCGGTTGATCAATGCCGCCGGGTTCAAGATGAAACGCACACCGGGCATCGGCCATAAATGGGAAATACTGCGCGGTGAGTTCCTCGGCTGGCCCGAAGATACGCCACCGCCGGCCACACCCAAACCCTGGTTTGCGCGCCCGGCAGGCATCGAAGGCGAACGCCACGCCATGGTCATCGGCGGCGGCCTGGCCGGTTGCGCCACCGCCGCCAGCCTGGCCGCTCGCGGTTGGCGCGTGAGCTTGCTGGAACGTCACGCCGCCCTGGCCCAGGAAGCATCGGGCAACCCGCAGGGCGTGCTGTACCTCAAGCTGTCGGCCCATGGCACAGCATTGTCGCAGCTGATACTCAGCGGTTTCGGCCACACCCGGCGCCTGCTGGAGCACTTGCAGCGCGGCGTTGACTGGGACGGTTGCGGTGTCCTGCAACTGGCGTTTGACGCCAAGGAAGCCCAACGCCAGGCGCAACTGGCCGAGGCCTTCGCACCGGATCTGTTGCACCTGCTCGGCCGCGATCAGGCTCAACAACAGGCCGGCATACAATTGGCCCAGGGCGGGCTGTTTTTCCCCGAAGGTGGCTGGGTGCATCCACCGGCGCTGTGCCAATGGCAAGCCACGCATCCGCTTATCAAGGTGCTTACCCATCACGAGGCGCTGGAGCTGCACCGCGTCGACGAGCAGTGGCAAGCCCGTGACGGCGATGACGTACTGGCAAGCGCCAACGTGGTAGTGCTGGCCGGTGCAGCCGAAATCAAGCGATTCCCGCATAGTGCGGGCTTGCCGCTCAAGCGCATTCGCGGGCAGATCACACGTTTGGCGCAAACTCCCGCGAGTGCGGCATTGGCCACCGTGGTGTGCGCCGAAGGTTATGTGGCACCGGCGCGCCTTGGCGAACACACATTGGGCGCCAGTTTTGATTTCAACAATGAAGACCTCACCCCCACCCTCGCCGAGCACACGGGCAACCTTGCGATGCTGCGGGAGATTTCCGAAGACCTGCTGCTGCGTCTTGGCGCTGACTCACTAAACGCCGAACACTTGCAAGGCCGCGCCGCCTTTCGTTGCACCAGCCCTGACTACCTGCCAATCGTCGGCCCCTTGGCCGAAAGCGCTGCGTTCCAACAGGCTTATGCCGTACTGGGCAAAGACGCCCGGCAAGTCCCGGATACGCCCTGCCCGTGGTTGCCGGGCCTGTATATCAACAGCGGCCACGGCTCACGCGGGCTGATCACCGCGCCCCTGTGCGGCGAACTGCTGGCCGCCTGGTTGAGCGACGAACCGCTGCCGGTGCCGGCCAGCGTGGCCGAAGCCTGCCACCCGAACCGGTTTGCCTTGCGCGCGCTGGTTCGAGGAAAACCGGCGACACGCTGATCGCCGTGAGGGAAGAAACGACGCCGTCGCGAGCATCGCGGCTATTTGCCTTATAACTTATCGGTCTAAAACTCCACGCATAGCACTGGGTCAGTTTCTGGGTACGCGCCCTGTCGGGCGTATCGAGTATTGCCCTCCCCAACGGAAAAACCGGTAAGGAATTTATGTGTGGACTAGCTGGCGAGTTACGCTTTGATCATCAACCTGCCGACCTGGCAGCCGTAGAGAGAATCACCCATCACCTTGCCCCGCGAGGCCCGGACGCCTGGGGCTTCCATGCCCAAGGGCCGATTGCCCTGGGCCACCGCCGCCTGAAGATCATGGACCTGTCGGACGGCTCCGCCCAACCGATGGTCGACGCCCAGCTGGGGCTGTCCCTGGCGTTCAATGGTGCAATCTATAATTTCCCGGAATTGCGTGAAGAGCTGGAAGCCTTGGGCTACGCCTTCTATTCCGGCGGTGACACCGAAGTGCTGCTCAAGGGCTATCACGCCTGGGGCGAAGCCTTGCTGCCCAAGCTCAATGGCATGTTTGCCTTTGCCATCTGGGAGCGTGACGCGCAGCGCCTGTTTATCGCCCGTGACCGTCTGGGTGTGAAGCCGTTGTACCTGTCGCGCACCGGCCAGCGCCTGCGTTTTGCCTCAGCGCTGCCGGCCCTGCTTAAGGGCGGCGATATCAACCCGATCCTGGATCCGGTCGCACTCAACCACTACCTCAATTTCCACGCCGTGGTGCCTGCACCGCGCACCTTGCTGGCAGGCATCGAAAAGCTGCCGCCGGCAAGCTGGATGCGCATCGATGCCAACGGCACCACCGAACAGAAAACCTGGTGGACCCTGCCTTACGGCCCGCACGAGGATGAAAAAAACCTCAGCCTCGAAGACTGGACCGACCGCGTGCTCGACAGCACCCGCGAAGCCGTGGCGATCCGCCAACGTGCGGCCGTGGATGTCGGCGTGCTGCTCTCGGGCGGTGTCGATTCGAGCATGCTGGTGGGCCTGCTGCGGGAAGTCGGCGTGCAGGATTTGTCGACCTTCTCCATCGGTTTTGAAGACGCCGGTGGCGAACGTGGCGACGAGTTCCAGTATTCGGATTTGATCGCTAAACACTACGGCACCCGTCACCACCAGTTGCGCATCGCCGAAAGCGAAATCATCGAGCAACTGCCGGCAGCGTTCCGTGCCATGAGCGAGCCGATGGTCAGCCATGACTGCATCGCCTTCTACCTGTTGTCGCGGGAAGTGGCCAAACATTGCAAAGTGGTGCAAAGCGGCCAGGGCGCGGATGAACTGTTCGCCGGTTACCACTGGTACCCGCAGGTGGACGGCGCCAACGACCCGTATGCCGCCTACCGAGACGCATTTTTCGACCGCAGCTACGACGACTATGCCGCCACCGTCGCGCCAAAATGGCTGACCGCCAATGACGCCGCCGGTGACTTTGTGCGCGAGCATTTTGCCATGCCCGGCGCGGACGCCGCCGTGGACAAGGCCTTGCGCCTGGACAGCACCGTGATGCTGGTGGACGACCCGGTCAAACGCGTCGACAACATGACCATGGCCTGGGGCCTGGAGGCGCGCACGCCGTTCCTGGACTACCGCCTGGTAGAACTGTCAGCCCGTGTGCCAGGCAAATTCAAATTGCCCGATGGCGGCAAGCAGGTGCTCAAAGAAGCCGCGCGCCGAGTCATCCCCAGCGAAGTCATCGACCGCAAGAAAGGCTACTTCCCGGTGCCGGGCCTCAAGCATTTGCAGGGCGATACCTTGAACTGGGTGCGCGATTTGCTGATGGACCCAAGCCAGGATCGCGGCCTGTTCAACCCGGCCATGCTTGACCGCCTGCTGACCGACCCGCAAGGCCAACTGACGCCGCTGCGCGGCTCCAAACTATGGCAGCTGGCAGCGCTGAACCTGTGGCTCAGCGAACAAGGAATCTGATCGATGAAACCTCTTGCAGCGGCTTACAGCCAACGCTTGCTCAAGGGCCAGGCGCCGACCTACGAGCGCCTGCAGGCGCGCCTGGCTGAAGACGGCAGCCCACTGGGCGCCGAGCCGATTGCCGTGCATTGCGGCTGGGGCCGGTTATTGATCGGGCATACCTTTCCGGACCCGGCCAGCCTGGCCGAGGAACTGCTCAATGAACAGGCGGGCGAGCGCGACATCGCGCTGTACGTGGCGGCGCCCCAGCAAATCCTCGGGATTGACCCGCAGCAGTTGTTCCTCGACCCCTCCGACACCTTGCGCCTGTGGTTCAGCGATTACCGCCCCGCTACGCGGGTATTTCGCGGCTTTCGCATTCGCCGCGTGCAAACCGACGCCGATTGGCAGGCGGTCAACCAACTCTACCAAGGCCGTGGCATGTTGCCCGTCGACGCCAAGCGCCTGACACCACGCCATCAAGGCGGCCCGGTGTATTGGCTGGCCGAGGATGAAGACAGCGGCGCGGTGATCGGCAGCGTGATGGGCCTGAACCATCAAAAAGCCTTCCACGACCCGGAAAACGGTTGCAGCCTGTGGTGCCTGGCGGTCGACCCGCAGTGCACGCGCCCCGGTGTGGGCGAGGTGCTGGTGCGCCACCTGGTAGAGCACTTTATGAGCCGTGGCCTGAGCTATCTCGACCTGTCGGTGCTGCACGATAACCGTCAGGCCAAAAGCCTCTACGCCAAGCTCGGTTTTCGCGCGCTGACCACCTTTGCGATCAAGCGCAAGAACGGCATCAACCAGCCGCTGTTTCTCGGCCCCGGCCCGCAGGCAGGCTTTAACCCGTATGCGCGCATCATTGTCGAAGAAGCCCATCGACGTGGCATTGATGTGCAAGTGGATGACGCCGACGCCGGCTTGTTCACCCTCAGCCACGGCGGGCGCCGTGTGCGTTGCCGCGAATCGTTGAGCGACCTGACCAGCGCCATCAGCATGACCCTGTGCCAGGACAAGAGCCTGACCCACAAGACGCTCAGCGCAGCGGGGTTGAAACTGCCGTCGCAACAATTGGCCGGCAGTGCCGACGACAACCTGGAGTTTCTCGACGAGCATCAGCGCATCGTGGTCAAGCCGCTCGATGGCGAACAAGGCCAAGGCGTGGCAGTGGATCTGCAGACCATCGAGGAGGTGCAAAAAGCCATCGAGACGGCGCGTCAATACGACAGCCGTGTGCTGCTCGAAAGTTTCCACGAAGGCCTCGACCTGCGCATCCTGGTGATCGGCTTTGAGGTAGTTGCCGCTGCAATTCGGCGCCCGGCCGAGGTTACCGGTGATGGTCAGCACTCTATCGGTGCTTTGATCGAAGCCCAGAGCCGTCGCCGCCAGGCGGCCACCTATGGTGAAAGCAAAATCCCGCTGGACGCCGAAACCCAACGCACGTTGCACGCCGCCGGTTACGACTACAGCAGCATCTTGCCCCGTGGCCAAACCTTGGCGGTGCGCCGTACCGCCAACCTGCATACCGGCGGTTGCCTGGAAGACGTCACCGCGATCCTGCACCCGACATTGGTAGACGCCGCCGTGCGCGCCGCCCGTGCATTGGACATTCCCATGGTCGGCCTGGACCTGATGGTGCCCGCCGCCGACCAGCCCGAGTATGTGTTTATCGAAGCCAACGAACGCGCCGGGCTGGCCAACCATGAACCGCAACCGACGGCAGAAAAGTTTGTGGATTTGTTGTTTCCGCACAGTCAGCCGACCGCCTGACCACTGATCGTTCCCACGCTCTGCGTGGGAATGCAGCCGGTGACGCTCCGCGTCACAAGAGCGGACGCAGAGCGTCCAGTGAGGCATTCCTTTGCTGCGCGTGGGAACGATCGCCCTCAACTCATCAGGAGTTTCCATGACCCGAACCATCCCCGAACCGGATCTCAACTACCTGCAGAAAGTGCTGCTGGAAATGCTTGCCATCCCCAGCCCCACGGGGTTCACCGACACCATCGTGCGCTACGTCGCCGAGCGCCTGGAAGAGCTGGGCATTCCCTTTGAAATGACCCGGCGCGGCACCATCCGCGCCACGCTAAAGGGCCAGAAAAACAGCCCCGACCGCGCTGTTTCCGCGCACTTGGACACCATCGGCGCCGCCGTGCGTGCGATCAAAGACAACGGCCGCTTGACGCTCGCACCGGTGGGCTGCTGGTCGAGCCGTTTTGCCGAAGGCAGCCGTGTCAGCCTGTTTACCGACAACGGCGTGATCCGTGGCAGCGTGCTGCCGTTGATGGCCTCCGGGCACGCGTTCAACACCGCCGTAGATGAAATGCCGGTGAGCTGGGACCACGTGGAACTGCGCCTGGACGCCTACTGCGCCACCCGCGCCGATTGCGACTCGTTAGGCATCAGCATCGGTGACTACGTGGCGTTCGACCCACTGCCGGAATTCACCGAGAGCGGGCATATCAGCGCCCGCCATCTGGACGATAAAGCCGGTGTGGCCGCCCTGCTTGCCGCACTCAAGGCGATTGTCGACAGCGGCGAACCGTTATTGATCGACTGCCACCCGCTGTTCACCATCACCGAAGAAACCGGCAGTGGCGCGGCCGCCGCCCTGCCCTGGGATGTCAGTGAATTTGTCGGTATCGACATCGCCCCGGTCGCGCCCGGCCAGCACTCCAGCGAACACGCGGTGAGTGTGGCGATGCAGGATTCCGGCGGGCCGTATGACTATCACCTGTCCCGTCACTTGCTGCGCCTGGCATCGGAGAATGAACTGCCGGTGCGCCGCGACCTGTTTCGCTATTACTTCAGCGACGCCCACTCGGCAGTCACCGCCGGCCACGATATTCGCACCGCGCTGCTGGCGTTTGGCTGCGATGCGACCCATGGCTATGAGCGCACACACATTGACAGCCTGGCCGCACTCAGCCGCCTGTTGGGCGCGTACATCCTCAGCCCGCCGGTATTTGCCAGCGACGCACAGCCGGCCCAGGGTTCGCTGGACCGGTTCAGCCATCAGATCGAGCACGAAACGCAAATGGAGAGCGACACCCGCGTGCCGTCGGTGGACAGCCTGGTCGGACAGAAGTCCTGACACTGGCAACTACTGGTAACTGATGGTAACTGCTGGTAACAAGGGCCCCCGGCGCAGTAGCATCGCCGGGTTCCTACCTCCGAGGCTTGTATGCTGATTCCCTACGACGCACTTGAAGTCGACACCCTGACCCGCCTCATCGAAGACTTCGTCACCCGCGACGGTACCGACAATGGCGACGACACGCCCCTGGAAACCCGCGTACTGCGCGTGCGCCAAGCGCTGACCAAGGGCCAGGCCCTGATCGTGTTCGACCCGGAGAGCGAGCAATGCCAGTTGATGCTCAAGCACGACGTGCCCAAGCATCTGTTTGACTGAGCAGGGTTCAGCGGTTGGGTTCGGCATGGGTTTCTGTGGCCTGGCGTTCGAGGATCTTGCGATACACCTCGGCCCGATGGACATTCACACCCACCGGGGCGTCGATGCCGAATTTCACTTGGGTACCGTTGAGTTCGAGGATGTGCAGGGCGATGTCATCGCCGATGGAGATGACTTCGCCCACAGCGCGGCTTAAGACCAGCATGGCGGTTGTCCTTTTGGAGTGACAGGACCTTGACCATGCGCGATTGGATTTGGCGCAGCAATGGCTTGCAGTAAAATCAGGAAAGGCCTACGTAGCCCGGTAATTTTGCTGACAGACAAGCCCCAGTTTCTGATCGTTCCCACGCTCCGCGTGGTAACGCATCCGGTGACGCTCCGCGTCACGCCTTCAAAAGCGGGACGCGGAGCGTCCGGGGCGGCATTCCCACGCGGAGCGTGGGAACGATCATCATCAGCCCTTGGTTGCCTGGGCCTTGGCGCGCATCTTGTCGGCCATCAGCGTCATCTCGTCATACAGCAACTGCGGGTTCTTTTGCTTCAACGCCCACGCCATGCGCCCCTGCTCGTGGGGCAAAATCATGAACTCCCCTTCTGCCACCCGCTGATAAATGTAATCGGCAATATCCGCCGCCGAAATCGGTGAACTCTCCAGCAACTTGCCGACCTGCGCCTTCATCGCAGGCGTTGGCCCACGGAATGAATCCAGCAGGTTGGTCTGGAAAAACGACGGGCATACCACATGCACACCGACTTCCTGCTGCTTGAGTTCCACCAGCAAACTCTCCGACAACGCCACCACACCAGCCTTGGCCACGTTGTAGTTGCTCATCGCCGGCCCCTGCATCAGCGCAGCCATGGACGCGATGTTGATAATCCGCCCTTTGCTCTTTTCCAGCAGCGGCAGGAACGCCTTGCAGCCCTTGACCACGCCCATCAAGTTGATCGCAATCTGCCAGTCCCAATCTTCCAGGGACAATTCGGCAAAAAAACCACCCGAGGCCACGCCAGCGTTATTGACGATCACATCAATGCCGCCCAGCTTCACCTCGCAAGCCTGGGCAAAGGCGGTGAGCTGGCTGTAGTCACGCACGTCGCAGCGCTGGATAAAGCCATCGCCACCGGCCTCGCGCACCAGCTTCAGGGTTTCCTGCAAGCCTGGCTCGCTGACGTCCGACAAGGCCAACTGCCAACCCTCGCGTGCCCAGCGCAGCGCGATTTCTCGACCCAGGCCGGATCCGGCGCCAGTGATCATCATGCGATTTTGCATAGGTAAGTAGCCTTGTAGTTCACGGAAGAAGTGATCGGCAGTGTAGCGAAGGTTTTTCCTGCACCCACGCACCATCCAATTGATGAATGCCTCAGGCAAACCGCCAGCCAGGTAGCAGCCCGGCTTATAGCGTAAGTTCAATCTTTTTCAACTAAGTGCCCATTATTGCGAACGCATTAAAAGAAATAAACCAGTGTGCGAAATGCTTTAAGAAACTATGGAATTTTCTCCACAACGGCACAGTCGGAGTTGTTAAGGCGTCCGTAAATAAACCCACGGGCCTGTCGTTAAACAACCGGTCTTTTCAGAAGGCCTACAAGGAAAAAAACATGAGCCTGATTCTGATCATAATTCTGATCCTGCTGCTGGTCGGCGGCCTGCCGGTGTTCCCGCACTCTCGTAACTGGGGCTATGGCCCGTCGGGTATTCTGGGTGTGGTACTGGTGGTACTGTTGGTGCTGTTGCTGCTCGGCCGGATATAAAATCCGGACAAAAAAAAGAGGCCTTCTAGAAGGCCTCTTTTTTTATGCCCGGATTATTAGTCCGGCTTGCCGTCGATCACACCGGCGGTGTTATCCAACAGGCTCTTGGTGGCCGTCTGCAGGAACGACTCAAGTTTCTGTTTCAGCGCGGCTTCGTCCGGCGATTCAGGAATCACCTTACCGGTCGGGTTAGCGCCCAGTTCGTATTCCCACAGTTTCGGCGGCATCTCTTTAGGCAGTACCAGGATGCGGTCAGCAGTGACCAGGGCGACGGTCTGGTCGCTGCCCGACGGTTTGATCACGCCAAAGCCCTTGTCGCCTTCCGGCAGGTTCAACAAGTCGCGGCCCCAGCACTGGTGCAAGGTGTCGCCACCCAGGCGGCCCATGATGGTCGGCACGATGTCGATCTGGGTACCCACGGTGTGGTCACGCTCGCCGAACTTCTCCTGCATGCCCGGTGCAATCATCAGCATCGGTACGTTGAAGCGGCCCAGGTCCATCTCGGTGATCTGCTGTTCATTACCAAAACCGTGGTCACCCACGATCACGAACAGGGTTTCCTTGAAGTACGGCTCTTTACGCGCCTTTTCAAAGAATTGGCCCAAGGCCCAGTCGGAGTAACGCATGGCCGTCAAATGCTCGTTGAGGCTGCCACGGTCGGTGACTTTCTCGACCGGCAAGGGCGTCGGCAACGCATACGGCGTGTGGTTGGACAGGGTTTGCAGCAGGGCGTAGAACGGCTTGCCGCCTTCGCGGGCCTTCAGCTCTTCCAGGCCACGGTTGAACATGTCCTGGTCGGACACGCCCCACGTCGGGTCGGAGAACACCGGGTTAACGAAGTCGTTGCGCCCGATGAAGTTGGTCATGCCCTGGTTGCTGAAGAAGCCCGACTGGTTGTCCCAGGCGAAATCGCCGTTGTAGACATACACGTCGTCAAACTTGCGCGCGCTGAGCAACTGCGGCAGGCCCGACAGTTTGTGGCTGCCTTCCGGGGTCTGCATCAGGTATTCGAAACCCGGCAGGTTCGGGAAACACGCCATGGTGGCGAACATGCCCTGGTGGGTGTGGGTGCCGTTGGAGAAGAAACGGTCGAACAACAGGCCTTCCTTGGACAGTTTGTCGAAGTACGGCGTGATGTTGCCTGGGCGGCCCAGTGCGCCGACCGAGTGACCGGCGAAGCTTTCCATCAGGATCACCACGACGTTCTTGATCGGCAGGGTTTTCTCGGCCGGTGGCGTGTAGTCACGGCGCACGGCGGCGGTGTCGGTATCCACCAGTTTCTCTTGCGGCAACACCAGCATGTCACGCACGGTCTGGGTAGCCTGCGGCTGGTCCAGCGTGGCTTTCCAGATATTCGAGCGCTCTTCGGAGAAGCGCGACTTGGCTGCGGCGATCAACGACAGGGTGCCGTTCAAGCCCAACTGGTTGGCGAAGTTCGAGTCGGTGGTGTAGACATCACCCCAGCGCAGCGGCGGGCCTTGGCGCAGGGTGCCACGAATGGCGACCACGGCGATCAGCAGGCACACCACGAACACCGCAATGCGGCTGTACCACGGAGCAACCTGGCGAGTGCCGACGGTGCCGCCGCTGAACGGACCACGTGGGCGTGTCGCACGGTCGGCGCCCTTGAAGGCGATGCTCAGGATCAGCGTGCCTACGGCCCAGGCCAGCAGGTAGCGCACCACCGGGAAACCGTACCAGAGCATGCTCATCACGGTTTTCGGGTCTTCCTTCACGTATTGGAAGACCAGGCCGTTGAGGCGCTGGTGAAACTCGCGGTAGAAGTCCATCTCCATCAAGCCCAGGAACAGGGCAATGCTGGACGCGATGGTCAGCCAAAAACGGAAGAACCCGCGCGCCGCCATGGCCCGTACGCTGAACAGCGCCAGCAGCAGCGGGACCAGCGCGTACATCACAAAGCGGATGTCGAAGCGCGTGCCGTTGACGAAGGCTTCGAGGAAGGTCGAGGCCGGCGTGTCGAGGATCATCTCGCGGTTGTAGACCAGCAGCGCCAGGCGCAGCAGGGAGAACATCACCATCATGACCAGCGCGCAAAGCAGCGTGTATGCCAGATGGGATTTGACGGTCGGTTGCAGCAAGCGATTAGAAGCTCGCTGCTGACTCAGGGCGTCCGGGTTTGCCATGTCGTTCTAGGACCCATTGGAAGTTTAAGTTTCGAAATTATGCAGTGGCGTCCGTCCCTCGCCCAGGCTGGCTGGGGTAGGCGGTTAACGCGGTGGCGCAAATGGTGCCCGATCAATGGCATCAACGCTATTAATTACTGAACGTGCGCCGTGGCCCGGCCTTTAATGGCACTTGAGTTAGAGCCTTGGGAGAGCCGTAAAACCGCCGAATTGTCTTGAAAAAGATGTGAAAATTGTGTGCAGCGAATAGTTTCGACACACAAAATCCTGAGTACGCTGGAAACCACTGTGGGAGCGGGTTTGCCCGCGATTGCAGTGTGTCAGTCAAAACATCTGATACTGATACACCGCTATCGCGGGCAAGCCCGCTCCCACATTGACTGTGCCCACTCTAGATGGAGTGGGCGAACGATCAGATCCGCACGTTACCGCGCGGCCCGGCAATCGCCCAGATAATCAGGCCCAGTACCGGCAGCAACAGGATCAGCAGGATCCACAGCACTTTGGCGCCGGTGCTGGCGCCACTTTTGAACACGTTGATGATCGCCCAGATATCCAGCGCCAGGATGATCAGGCCGATAAGACCGTTGAAAGTGGAACCCATGGTGTCGCTCCTAAGTGAGGGCATGCACTTGTAGGATAGTCAGCGTTTGCCTGGGTTCCGTTTTATTTCAGACGTGCACAGCGACTTTCAAGGCTTCCAGTGACGGCTCGGCCTTGATCCCCACTTCGGCGCACAGTTGCAACACGCGCGGCAGGTCATTGCCGTACACCAGCACCGCCTGGATCTCGTCATCGAGCAATTGGCTGAAGTTAAGCAACACATAGCCGCCATCTTCGGGGCTCAACGCGCTCATCTGGATCTGGATGCGGTTCAGCGCGGTGAGGTCTTCGGTCTTGGCCAACTGCTTGGGCTTGAGGTTGAACGCCACGCCCGGGCCGAACGAGGCGACGATCTGCGCGAACAGATCGCCATAGGTGTCGGCCTGGAACAGCACCGTGTCCGGCAGGCTGCCAACCACTACCCACTCACCCAGAGGGATAGGGAACGTGTCGTCGTAGTTGATATCCGGGTTCGCCGCCAGAAACGCCACCGGGTCCGCGTAGGCTTGGGCGGCTTCTGTGGCGATGCGCGCCACCTCGTCCTCGCCCATGACGCCGGCGCTGATTTTGCTGATAAGTTCGACGAGGGCGGTTTGCATGGGAAGGTCCTGTGGCGGGCTGGTTTTTGAGGGCGCGTAGCCTACACCAGTTTCTGCAACCGTGCCGCCGTATCCGCCGCGCCCATGGTTTGCGCGGCAGCCAGCGCGGTCGCGCCCTGGGCATCGACGGCCTTGGGGTTGGCGCCCTGGCCGAGCAGGTAGTCGACCATTTCAACGCGGTTGAACATAGCGGCCAGCATCAGCGCTGTGCGCCCGTCCGGGGAGGTTGCATCCACCGGCGCGCCGCCGTCGATCAACGCCTTCACCACCGGCAGGTTGCCTTTGAACGCTGCACCGGCGATCGGCAGCTGATTTTTGTCGTTGGCAATCAGTGGGTCGGCTTTGAACTCGAGCAACACTTTTACCGCTTCGACATGGCCGTGGTAGGCAGCGAGCATCAATAAGGTGTCGCCGTTGTGATTACGAAAATTGGCCGGCAAGCCTTTGGCCAGCAGCGCAGCCAGCATCGCTGCATCGCCTTTGCGGGCCACATCAAAAACCTGCTCGGCGAATTCGGCGGCTTCATCGTCGGTCATTTGTTTGGGCTGGTCTGACATGCGGGGGCTCCTTGTCTGCGAATGTGTATAAGGCGCTCAGTGTCGCGAGGGAGTTCCCCGCTGTCATGGCTTTTTTGTCAAAAGCATTCATAGCCAGAATCAATAACGGAACTGCCCGCCCTGGATCTGCGCCAGTAATAGCCCGGTGACCGGTACATAACTGTCGGAGCCGGGCAGCCACGCGTACACCGGGTCGTTACCGGCCTTGTCCGGGTCGAAGGCTTCCTCCTTGAGCTTGACCTTCTGGTATTTGAAGGTGCCAGTGGTTTCCATCTTGACCTTGATGCGCAAAAACAACGGCACCGCATAGTGCGGCAACTGGCCGTGGGCAAACTGCAACAGCTCACGCATGTCCAGGGCCGCCAAGGACTCGCTTGGCGTGATGGCGACCATGCCTGCGCGGCCATTGGTGTTCTCGATCTCGACGCCATAGGCCACCACTTCGGCGATCTGCGGGTGCTGCAGCAACACGTTTTCCACTTCGGTGGTGGAGACGTTTTCGCCCTTCCAACGGTACGTATCGCCCAGTCGGTCGACAAATTGCGCATGGCCAAAGCCAATACTGCGTAGCAAGTCGCCAGTATTGAAGTAGCGGTCACCCTTCTCGAACACGTCCGTGAGCACCACCTTGCGGTTCTTTTCCGGGTCGGTGTAGCCGTCGAACGGCGACTTTTCATCGATCCTGGCCAGCAGCAAGCCCTGCCCGCCAGTTTGCACCTTACGCAGGAAACCATCGCTGCCACGCAGCGGCTCACCGGTTTCGTGGGAGTACTCCACCAGCGCCCAATGCTGCAGGCAAAAGCCGATGGTGTTATCGAAATTCAGCACATTGGTAAAACCGATGTTGCCGTCGCTGGCGGCATACAGCTCGCAGATGTGCTCGACGCCATAACGCTGCTTGAACTGCGCCCAGACACCGGGACGCAAGCCATTGCCGACCATCTTGGTGACTTTATTGTCGCGATCCTGCGCACTGGGCGGCTGGTCCAGCAGGTAGCGGCACAGTTCACCGACATACCCCAGGGTGGTTGCGTTGAATTTGCGCGCATCGTCCCAGAACTGGCTGGCGCTGAATTTACGCCGGATGGCGAAACCCGATGCGCCGATAATCGCCGAACCCCAGCACACGCACAGGCCCGTGGCGTGGTACAGCGGCAAAGTGCAATACAGAACGTCGTGCGGCCCCATGTCGAGGGCGATGCTGCCGAAACTCACCGCCGTCTTGGTCCAGCGCCCGTGCTTCATGATGCCGGCCTTGGGCAAACCGGTAGTGCCGGAGGTGTAGATATAGAAGCAGGGGTCGTTGAAGAAGATTTGTCCGCTGCTGGCAGGGTTGTCCACCGGGCTGTCAGCGCTGGCGGCCATCAGGTCGGTGTAGCCCTGCGGCACCGCGTTTGAGGACTGATCCGCCACAAACCAGCTGCGTTCGGCCGCAATCGACACTTGCTCGCGCACCGCCGCATAGGCGTCTACCAATTCTGCACCTGCCACGATCGCCGCCGGGTTCACCAGGTTCAGGCTGTGCACCAGCGCCGCCTGGGTTTGCGCGGTGTTGAGCATGGCGCAGATACCGCCCAGCTTGGCCACGGCCAGTACGCTGAGGAGCAGTTCCGGGCGATTTTCAATAAACAGCGCGACCACATCACCCTTGCCGATGCCCTGCGCTTGAAGGTAATGAGCCATGCGATTGGCGCGCTGGTTGGCTTCGCGGTAGCTGAGCACGCTGTCGCCGTACAACAACGCCGCGCCGTCGGGGTTGCGCAACGCAGCCTGTTCAAAGTGCCAACCGAGGCCGCAAGGCTGCGCGGGGTCGGTGACATTCGCGGCGCGCATGCCACGCACTACGCGTGGCAAAGCTCGAACAATCGCAGGCACCTTACGTAAGAGCTTGCCCCACGTGATCATGTCGTCTTGCTGATGGCTCATGGCGGAACGTCCTTTTTCTTATTCTTCGTATGATCCAGACATAGCGGCAGCCCTGTAGGCAGATGCCGAATGCCATGCGGGAAAATACGCCTGCCATTCTTTGACTGTACATGCGGGATTTGAAAAGTTTTGTATCCCGAGTCGGCTTCCACCGAAAAGGAATTTTGCCCAACCGAGGCGGTCTTTATCTTCGAGGCTGACCTGAAACAGCTGGCGCGAATAACGCAAAATGCAGGATGCACGATGGCCATTCATGCAAATTGCACGAAACCGAAAATCTGTAAAATTTTTAACTAATTGATTTATAACGACTTTTTCAGATATCCAATACTGGCACAATCACTGCACCTATCTCTCCATGCTTGCCAACTTGAGCCAACGGAGCTGATAGACATGAGCCTGATCCAAGATAAATTCGCTTCTGTATTCTCCCAATACGACGTCACCACTCAGCCACGTCCAGACGGCGGTATCCTGCTGACCCTGCGCAACAGCGAAGGCAAACAGGTCAAGCGTTCGATCTCGTATCAACAGCTGCACACCGCTGACCAACTGACCTGGGTGATCAGCGCGATCCGCCGCGACCTGGCCGAACAAGCCAGTGAGCTGCCACAGATTTCGATGCTGCAAAGCCAGAACCGCTTTGCCCTGCCGACCTACCACTCGGCATAAACCACCGATAACCAAAAAGGGCCGCGACGCTTACAGGCGTCGCGGCCCTTTTTTGTGTGGCTTCAGCACAAGCCTTGTCGGCTGGCCTCATTCATCGCCTGTACGCGGTTGGTGACTTCCAGCTTGCCGTAGATATTGCGCAGATGGAATTTCACCGTGGCTTCAGAGGTTGCCCGGATCTGACTGATTTCCCAGACGGTCTTGCCTTCCGAGGCCCAGCGCAAAATTTCCAGCTCTGTCGGGGTGAGGGGCTTGCCGCCCAGGCTCAGACGTCTTCTAACGGTCATCGGCGCGTCCACCGGCGTGCGACACGACTGTTCTGGGCCACTCATTGTGCTCTCTCCTTATGTAGTGGATGCCCTATCACCTTTCGGATTCCTGCTATTGACAGGTGATATAAACATCGAGTCTGCAGAGAGTTACATAACGAATGGATTGAAAGCACAGGGCGCAGCAGAAACAGCTACGCCTTACAGATAATCAGGCTTATTCCCACAACAACTTCCAACTTGCCTGGGTTGAACATTTAAATATCTGTGCTTAGTCGTCCAAGCCCGGGAAGCCATCGGCAATAGCATCGCCGGTGAGTTGAGGCTCACAGCCTTTAGCTGTGTTGAACAAACGCAAGGTGACAAAGTGCGGGTTCTCGCCCATGTCGAACCAATGCGGCACGCCGGCCGGAATCACCAGCAGGTCATTTTTCTCACAACGTACGGCATACACATAGTCGCCCACGTGCACGTTGAACAGACCCTGGCCTGCGACGAAGAAACGCACTTCGTCTTCGCTGTAGCGGCGTTCACTGAGGAATTGCGCACGCAGTTCAATGTTCTGTGCCAGATCGCCCGCCGCCCTAAGCACCTGCACGGCGGCGTAGCCAAGGGCGTCGATCTGCGGCTGGTACGCGGCGATCATGTCTGCGTCGCTGGCGCCCTTCTCAATCGGCGCCGGCTGCCAGCGCGCAAAACGCACACCGTGGTCGGCCAGCGTCGAGACGATATCGTCGAAATGGGTCAGGACCTTGTTCGGGGTATCCGGTGTGGTGGCAGCGTAAACAGCGACATAACTCATTGCTCGGTTCCTGTAGTCGGTTCTTGCAATCGAAGGCCAATGATAATGGCGGCGGCCAGGGCGGCGACGCTGGCGATGCTGAAGGTCAGGGTCGGGCCCAACAGGTTCCAGCTGTAGCCGGCGTAGAGGGCGCCCAACGCGCCCCCGGTGCCGGCCAGCGCGGCATACAGCGCCTGGCCCTGGCCTTGTTGTCTGGCGCCGAAACTGCGTTGTACAAAGGCGATGGCGGCCGCATGAAAGCTGGCGAACGTGGCGGCGTGCAGCACTTGCGCCAGCAGCAATACCCAGAAGATTTCAGCGAATGACCCCAGCAGCAACCAGCGGATAGCCGCCAACACGAAACTGGCCAACAGCACCCGCCGCACCGAAAAACGCGTCAGGATCCGGCTCATGGCCAGGAACATCAGCACCTCCGCGACCACACCCAGCGCCCACAGCATGCCGATCACGCCACGGCTATAACCCAAATGTTCAAGGTGCAGGGTCAGGAAGGTGTAATACGGGCCATGGCTCATTTGCATCAAGGCCACGCAGGCATAAAACGCCAGTACGCCGGGGCTGCGCAATTGCTTGAGGAAACCGTCACCGGCCAGGCGATTGCCCTGGACGGCGGGCTGCGCGTTCGGCACCCACAGGCTGGCGCCAATAATGCCGGCCATGATCACCACGACCACCACCGGGTAAATGTCCAGGCTCAGCCCGTCGAACAGGCGGCCCATGATCACCACGGTGAGGATAAAACCGATGGAGCCCCACAGGCGGATCTGGCTGTAGCGCGCGGTTTGCTTTTGCAGGTGCGCAAGCGTGATCACTTCAAACTGCGGCAACACCGCGTGCCAGAAGAACGCATGCAGTGCCATCACCAGGGCCAGCCAGGCGTAGGTTTTGCTGAAGAAGATCAGCGAGAAACTCGCCAGGGTACACACCGCGCCAAAACGCACGATGGCCAGGCGCCGGCCGGTGTAGTCGCCGAGCCAGCCCCACAGGTTGGGCGCCACGCAGCGCATCAGCATGGGGATGGCCACCAGCTCGCCGATACGCGCGCTGGAGAACCCCAGGTGGTCGAAGTACAGCGCCAGGAACGGCGCCGTCGCCCCGAGCAGGGCGAAGTAGAAGAGGTAGAAGCTGGAGAGGCGCCAGTATGGGAGGCTTTGCGTCATATTGTGGGGGGCTGCTGCGCAGCCCAGCGGGAGCAAGCTCCCTCGCCACAGCAAGCTCGCTCGCCACACACCGTCACAGCTGGCCCAACACCGGCGTACTCACCTGCACATCGGCGTTTTGCCCACGGTTGCGCAGCAGGTGGTCCATCAACACGATGGCCATCATCGCCTCGGCAATCGGCGTGGCGCGGATGCCCACGCACGGGTCGTGGCGGCCCTTGGTGATCACGTCCACCGGGTTGCCATGCACATCGATCGAACGGCCCGGCGTGGTGATGCTCGACGTGGCCTTGAGCGCCAGGTGCGCAACAATCGGCTGGCCGGAGGAAATACCGCCGAGGATGCCGCCCGCGTTATTGCTGAGGAAACCTTGCGGCGTCATTTCATCGCGATGCTCGGTGCCGCGCTGGGCGACACAGGCAAAACCGGCGCCGATCTCCACGCCCTTGACCGCATTGATGCTCATCAGCGCGTGGGCCAGCTCGGCGTCGAGGCGGTCGAAGATCGGCTCGCCCAGGCCCGGTTTGACGCCTTCGGCGACCACGGTAATCCTGGCACCCACCGAATCCTGATCGCGGCGCAACTGGTCCATATAGGCTTCCAGTTCCGGCACCTTGTCCGGGTCGGGGCTGAAGAAGGCGTTGTCGTCGACGCTGTCCCAGGTCTTGAACGGGATCTCAATCGGGCCCAATTGGCTCATGTAGCCACGGATCACGATGCCCTGGGTGGCCAGGTATTTCTTGGCGATGGCACCGGCGGCCACGCGCATGGCGGTTTCACGCGCCGAGCTGCGGCCACCACCACGGTAGTCGCGCTCACCGTATTTGTGGTGGTAGGTGTAGTCGGCGTGGGCCGGGCGGAACAGGTCCTTGATCGCCGAGTAGTCCTTGGACTTCTGGTCGGTGTTGCGGATCAACAGGCCAATGGCGCAGCCGGTGGTGCGACCTTCGAACACGCCGGAAAGAATCTCGACTTCGTCGGGCTCCTGGCGCTGGGTAGTATGGCGGCTGGTGCCGGGCTTGCGGCGGTCGAGGTCACGCTGCAGGTCTTCCAGAGACAACTCGAGGCCTGGCGGGCAGCCGTCGACAATGGCGACCAACGCCGGGCCATGGCTTTCGCCCGCGGTGGTGACAGTGAACAGCTTGCCGAAGGTATTGCCGGACATGCAGGGCGCTCCGTGAAATCAGTTGAATCAACTCAACCGTAATAACTTAAGGCAGCCAGTATACGCAGGCTAACCGAGTAGTTCATCCTCGAAACCTTACCGGTAGACGTTGGTCCAACCGGCACCTTCCTGATGATGGCGTGATGATGCTGCGAGTTTTGCTTTTGACCCTTACCCTGTTTTCCAGCCTTGGCTTCGCCGCCTCCCCCGTCGTGCTGCAACGGCCGATCAGCCTGGACACCGGCAGCGGCGAGCTGTTTGGTTCGCTGCTGCTGCCAAAATCCGACAAGCCGGTGCCCGTGGTGCTGATCATCGCCGGCTCCGGCCCCACCGACCGCAACGGCAACAGCGCCGATGGTGCGCGCAACGACAGCCTCAAGCGCCTGGCCTGGGTGCTGGCGCGCAATAACATCGCCAGCGTGCGCTACGACAAACGCGGCGTGGCCGCGAGCCTGGCCGCCACCCCCGACGAACGCAACCTCACCCTGGACGCCTATGTGGCCGATGCGGTGGCCTGGGGCAAGCTGCTCAAGGCCGACAGCCGCATGGGCCAGTTGATCGTGCTGGGCCATAGCGAAGGTGCGCTGGTCGCCACCCTCGCCGCGCCGCAACTCGACCCGGCCGGGGTTATTTCGCTGTCCGGCAGCGCCCGGCCGGTGGACCAGGTGATCCGCCAGCAACTGGCCGATCATCTGCCCCCTGCCCTGTTGCTGCGCAGCAATGAAATTCTCGACCACCTTAAGGCCGGCCAAGTGGATGCCGATGTACCGCGCCCGCTGGAAGGCATTTTCCGCCCCAGTGTGCAGCCGTACCTGATCAGCCTGTTTCGTGCCGACCCGTCGGCCGCCTTCGCCAAACTGAACATGCCGGCTCTGATCATCCAGGGCACCAACGATATCCAGGTCGGCGTGGCGGATGCCCAGCAGTTGCAAGCGGCCAAGCCCGACGCGAAACTGAGCGTGATTCAAGGCATGAACCACGTGATGCGCATCGTGCCCAAGGATGTAAAGGAACAGCTTGAGTCGTACAACGACCCCAAACTGCCCCTCGCCGCCGAGCTGGGCCAACGCATCGTGCGCTTTATCGACGGACTTCAACCCCGTTAAGCGATTATTTGCCTCCAGTCCTGAATAAAACGGCCGATAAGCCCAGAGTCGACAGTAAAAAGACTGTCGGCTCGCCGGGCTTGGACAGGATCGCGCCGCATGACTACCACCGAAGCAACACCCGAATCTACCGCCGACACCCCGGCCGAAAAACCCGAGGCTGTCGAGGCCGCGGCCCTGCCGTGGGCGGACGTTCAGGCCGAACACTTCAAGATGCTGCGCCTGGCGCCCCTGGCCACTGATCGTGCCACCGGCGCACGGCCGCTGCGGTTCGTACAGTTTGGCTATACCGAACGCCATGACAAGAAACACAGCCTGTTACGCATGGTGATCCAGTTGCCCGGCCAACGTGTGCGCCGCGAGCAGAACCACCTGGATATCTGGGTCGATCACGAGACGCACCGTGTGCACTTCGGCCCGGGTAACAGCCTGGAAATTGAACCGGCCAACCGTGGCCTGGGACGCTTTCTGGTGGCACAGGCCGCCGCGTGGGCGAAAAAGAAGTGGTCACATTACCGCGTAGACGGCGTGGACCTCGCCAACAAGGATGCACTCAACGAAGCCACGCGCCTGCGTCGCGATCATTTCCTGCGCATCCAGGGTTTTGATGTGGCCTACGCCGATGTGCAGCACCTCAAAGGAACCGTGCAACCCGGCAAAGTCAGCGAAGTGCTGGACAGCTGGAACACCGAGAAGGTGCAGTACGTGGAGATCCTCGAAGCTGCGCAAATGCTGCAGCAGGCCGAGCAGAACCTGGCCGAGCATGAAGTGAAGCTGCGCAAGGAAGAAGAAAAGGTCACCAAGTTCAAGCGCGAGGACAGTGGGCTGCGCTTTACCATTACGTGCCTGGTGGCGTTTACGGTGTTTCAGGCGGGGCTGTTGATCTGGATTGCCACACACCGCTGAAAGGTTGGAATGCATTCCAAATGTGGGAGCTGGCTTGTCGGCTCCCACACTGATCGCGTTCCTATTGCGGAATGAAGTTAAACCCGCGCCGCAAACACCGCCTGATGCGCCCGGCACTGCTCAGCCGTCAGCATGAACACACCGTGCCCGCCGCGCTGGAAGTCCAGCCAGGCAAAGTCGACTTCCGGGTACAGCGCTTCGACGTGCACTTGGCTGTTGCCGACTTCAACAATCAGCAAGCCCTTCTCGGTCAGGTGGTCGGCGGCCTCGGCCAGCATGCGTCGCACCAGGTTCAGACCATCGTCGCCGCAGGCCAGGCCCAGTTCCGGCTCGTGCTGGTACTCATCCGGCATGTCGGCGAAGTCTTCGGCATCCACGTACGGCGGGTTGGACACGATCAAGTCAAAACGCTGGCCCGGCAGGCCATCGAAGCCGTCGCCCTGCACGGTGTAGACGCGTTCATCGACACCATGACGCTCAATGTTCTGGTTAGCCACTTCCAAGGCTTCGAAGGACAAGTCGCCCAGCACCACTTCGGCGTCCTGGAACTCGTAGGCACAGGCGATGCCGATGCAACCGGAGCCGGTGCACAGGTCGAGGATGCGCGCCGGCGGCTGGGCCAGCCATGGCTCAAAGCGGTTTTCGATCAACTCGCCAATCGGTGAACGCGGGATCAACACGCGCTCATCGACAATAAACGACATGCCGCAGAACCAGGCTTCCTTCAACAGGTAGGCGGTAGGGACACGCTCGTGGATACGCTTGTGCAGCAAGCGCTGCACATGGGCGACTTCCTCTTCTTCGAGGTTGCAGTCCAGGTAGCTGTCGGCAATTTCCCAAGGCAGGTGCAAGGCGCCGAGCACCAATTGCCGGGCTTCGTCCCAGGCATTGTCGGTGCCATGCCCGAAAAACAGGTCTTCCCCATGGAAACGGCTGACAGCCCAACGGATGTGGTCGCGCAACGTGCGCAGGCGGGAGGTAATCACGGGGGCAAGCTCCTGGAAAAAACGACTGGCGATTCTAACAGCCTTCGCCTGTACCGACGATGTACGAAAACCCTTCACCATCTGTCGGAAATCATTCAAATTGCCATCATTGCGCTGATCAAGCCCACCTCTTGACATGGCTGCACGTCAACAACGGCGTACCTTACGATGGTAGCGATTCACAGAACCGCTCAGCCAGTGGACAATGTGACAAAAGCCCCCCTCACAGGAGCCCCAGAATGTCCGTTCCAAAGACGATGTTTCAACTCAGCGGTCGCGGTTACGCAGCAGCCAACCTGAACCATGCGACCCTCGTGATCATCGACGCCCAGAAGGAATACCTCAGCGGCCCACTCGCCCTGTCCGGCATGGACGCGGCGGTCGACAACATCAAGCAGCTTGTGACAGCCGCGCGTAATGCCGGGCGCCCGATCGTGCATGTACGTCACCTTGGCACCGTCGGTGGCCTGTTCGACCCGCAGGGCGAGCGCGGCGAGTTCATTCCTGGCCTGGAACCCCAAGGCGATGAAACCATCATCGGCAAACTGCTGCCCAGCGCGTTCCATGGCACCGGCCTGGAGAAACACCTGCAAGACCTCGGCTCCCTGGACTTGATCGTCTGCGGTTTCATGAGCCACTCCAGTGTCAGCACCAGCGTGCGCGCCGCCAAGAACCTGGGCTTTCGCTGCACCCTGGTGGAAGACGCCTGCGCCACCCGTGACCTGCCTTACAAAGGTGGCATCCTGAGCGCCGAGCACGTACAGCAAACTGAAATGGCCATCATGGCCGACAACTTCGCCACCCTCGCGTTGACCAAAGATCTGATCTGATCGCCCTTGAGATGAGCGGCGTATTTATTGCCCCGCTCATCCGCAAAGCCCTCTCATTTGGCGCATTTACCGCTGCTGTCGGAACAACCTGTGTATCTTCCGGTCGAAGGGCCGATACCCTGGAGGAAAGGTCGGAATGAAGATATCCGATGGTTTTGACGCTCGTCGCTTGCGCCCCAAAGGCCCGAGCAATTGGCGTCTGCGCCTGGTAGCCGGCTTTGCCGCGTTGCTGGCCATTGTAGGTTTGCTGTTGGCCGGCGCTGGTGGCGCCGGCCTGTTTGGTCATTCGCCGGCCCTTGGCGAGTTGAATGCCAGCCCCGGCGGTTCGGCTATCCTGTTGGTAATCGGACTGCTGGTGCTGTGGTTGGGTGTGTGGTTATGGCGTCGTAGCCGTCGGAAAATGCGTCAGCCGCTGTCACTGAACATCGCTTCGCACTTGATGAAAAAGCACGACTGATGGCGCTTGGATAGCGTTTCCTGCGCCCTGGCCGCCGCGATTTAGGTAAACTGCCCGCCCTTCGCGGAGGCTGACATGCAAGACGACGATTTTTCCCTGTTCAAAAACGAGCTGCGCGGCGTCAAGCCGATCAAGCATGATCGTGCCGACACCGGTAAACCCAAGGCCGACCGGGCACAGATCGCCAAGTTGCGCCAGGCCGCGACCGTGCGCACCGACGCCACCACGGTGGATGGCCTGTCGGACCAGTTCGTGATCGATGTAGGCCCCGAAGACGAGCTGATGTGGGCTCGCGACGGCGTGCAGGAAAGCCAGATGCGCAAGCTCAAGATCGGCCAGATCCCGTTCGAAGGCAGCCTCGACCTGCACGGCATGAACGTGGAAAAAGCCCGCGAAACCCTTTGGGCCTTCCTGGCCGAAGCGACCAAATTCGAAATCCGCTGCGTGCGCGTCACCCACGGCAAGGCCGTGCGCCTGGACGGCAAGCGTCCCATGATCAAGAGCCACGTCAATACCTGGCTGCGCCAGCATGCCCAGGTACTCGGTTTTACCTCCTGCCAGGCCCGCCACGGCGGCGCCGGTGCGGTGTATGTGATGCTCAAGCGCACCATGATGGAAGGGCGCGACGAGTAACAAGTGCCATCGTCAGGCTTGCAGCGATGTGCCCGCCACCGTAACCTTGCGCTTTGCGAAAATCCCACAGGTAGTTTCATGTCCCTGGAACAGAATTACACCGCGATCCTCGGCCAGCTCGGCGAGGACGTTTCCCGCGAGGGCCTGCTCGACACGCCAAAGCGTGCCGCCAAGGCGATGCAGTACCTTTGCCGCGGCTATGAACAGACGCTGGAAGAAGTCACCAACGGTGCCTTGTTCAGCTCCGACAACAGCGAAATGGTGCTGGTCAAGGACATCGAGTTGTACTCGCTGTGCGAACACCACCTGCTGCCGTTTATCGGCAAGGCGCATGTGGCGTATATCCCGAGCGGCAAAGTGCTGGGCCTGTCGAAGGTTGCGCGGATTGTCGACATGTATGCGCGCCGCCTGCAGATCCAGGAAAACCTCAGCCGCCAGATCGCCGATGCAGTGATGCAAGTGACTGGCGCCCTGGGCGTGGCGGTGGTGATCGAAGCCAAGCACATGTGCATGATGATGCGCGGTGTGGAGAAACAGAATTCGTCGATGATCACTTCGGTGATGCTGGGTGAGTTCCGCGAAAACGCGGCCACCCGCAGCGAATTCCTCAGCCTGATCAAGTAACAGGCTGCGTAAGGAAAAGCCGGCGTTCATCGCCGGTTTTTTTTCGCCCGCGAAATTCAGGTAAGCTGCGGCCCCTTCTTCATGGGCAAGAGGTTTTCAGCCATGTTCGTCAAAGCACTTCGAGTGGGTCTCGGCCAAATCATCATCGCGGGCGACTTCCTGACCCGCCCGCGCAAAAAGCAGCGTTCTGCCGAGCAACAGGCACAGGTCAACGCGGCGGCCAAGGAACTGACGCTGTATCAGTTTCACGCCTGCCCGTTTTGCGTGAAGACTCGCCGCACCCTGCACCGCCTGAATGTGCCGGTGGCGCTCAAGGACGCGAAAAACAACGAACAGGATCGCCAGACCCTGCTGGAGCAAGGCGGCAAGATCAAAGTGCCGTGCCTGCGTATCGAAGAGAATGGCCAGACCACCTGGATGTATGATTCCAAGGTAATCATTGATTACCTCGACAAGCGGTTTGCCGCGGTCTGACAGCCGCTGAAGAACCCAAGTGGGAGCTGGCTTGTGTGGGAGCTGGCTTGCCTGCGATACAGGCACCTCGGTGATTCAGGTAGACTGAGTTGATGCTATCGCAGGCAAGCCAGCTCCCACATTTGTTTGGCTGTGTAATTAAGTCAGTATTACCAGATCCAATAAGGCCGAGCCCAGGCACTTGCCATGGGCGTCCAGCGCCAGCGAGCGGGTCACGCCGCCGCGCAGGATCCCCGGCAGCACGAAGTTCAGCGCCTGCACGTTGGGCAATTCATAACGCCGCACCGGCGCTGCGCCCGGCTCACGCAAGCCGGCAAAAAACGTGGCGACGCGCTCGGGCGTGAGCTGTTCGCACAGCAACGGATAATCCTCGGCGCGGTAGGCGATGATCGAGATGTTCGAAGTGTCGCCCTTATCGCCGGTACGGGAATGGGCCAGTGTGTGCAGTTTCATGCTTCGATCCTCGGGTTGACCACGCTGCGGGGCAGCAATAACGACGCTACTGCCACCACCTGGCGCACACTTTTACTCGCGCCGCCGCCGCCCGACGGACCATTGGTGTAGAGGGTCTCCACTTCATTGCCAACCCGCACCGCTTCGCTGCGATTTTCACAACGGGCGGCCACGCGCAGACGCACTTCCCAGGGCTCGACGCTGCTGCGTGGGCCGTGCAATGAATCCATGCCAATCAGCTCGGCGCGTAGCTCTTGCATCTTTACGCCCATCAGTTCCAGGCGCTTGAGTACGATATCCCGCGCCAACTCAGCCCGTGCGACCGCGCCTGGGCCGCCGTAGGACATCTGCCCTTCACCGATCCATCCGTCCAGGTAACCCACGCTGACCTTTAACTGTTCAGGCCGAGCGCGACCACTGGCGTTTTGGACACGGACGCGATCCACGCCCTCCTCCACAAAGCTCACTTGAGAAAAGTCTGCCGTCACGTCCGGCGTGAGATAAGCCGCCGGGTCGTGTACTTCGTAGATCATCTGCTCGGTGCACGTCGCACGGCTGACCTGCCCGCCTGAGCCCGCCACCTTGGTGATCACAGCCTCGCCATCGGCATCGATTTCAGCCAACGGGAAACCCAGGCGTGCCAGCTCATCCACATCCTTGAAACCGGGATCGGCAAAATAACCGCCGCTGACCTGGCCCGCGCATTCCAGCAAATGCCCGACCAACGTGCCGCGCCCCAGCCGCTGCCAGTCGTCCGCAGCCCAGCCGAACTCAAACATCTGCGGTGCCAAAAACAGCGACGGGTCGGCCACGCGCCCGGTGATCACCACATCGGCATCGGCGCGCAAGGCTTCAAGGATGCCGTCGACGCCCAGGTAGGCGTTAGCGGATATCAGCCGCTCGCCCAAAGAGCCAACGGTCTGGCCGTTATCCAGGCGTTGCTCGGGCTGTAAAACATCCAGCACGTCATCGCCTACCACCGCCACGACCTTGAGGTCCTGGCCCAACTCGTTGGCAATGCGCCGCACTTCAACGGCCGCCGCCACGGGGTTGGCCGCGCCCATATTGGTAATTACCCGCAGGCGACGGTGGCCCTTCAAGCCAACAAATGGCAACACCCGGCGCATACGCTCGCTCAGCAGTGGGTCGTAACCGCCCTGCGGGTCGCTGATACGCGCCTGTTGCGCCAGGGCAATGGTGCGTTCGGCCAGGCATTCGAACACCAGGTAATCCAGGTCGCCCTGTTCGGCCAGTTCCACGGCAGGCTCGATACGGTCGCCGGAGTAGCCGGCGCCGGAACCGATGCGCAAGGTTTTCATCTCAAATCACTCCCAGGAGCAATGCGGTCAGGGTCATCAACACCGACGCAGCAAACAGAAACGGAATAGTGAAGCGCTGGTGATCGGCCAGTTCGATCTTGCACAGGCCCACCAGCAGGAAGGTCGCAGGCGTCAGCGGGCTGACCGGGAAACCGGTGGTGTGTACGCCCAGCAACGAGGCCTGGGCCACTTGCAGCGGGTCGACGCCCAGGGCTTTGCCGACCTCGGCGATCACCGGCATCACGCCGAAATAGTAGGAATCGGGGTCAAACAACATGCTCAACGGCATGGAAATAAAGCCCACCACCGCCGGGATCAACTTGCCGTGGCCGGCGGGAATCTGTGCGACCGCCACCTCGGCAATCGCCTTGAGCATGCCAGTGCCTTGCATGATGCCGGTGAACACGCCAGCGGCGAGCAGGATACTGGCCATGGTCAGGGCGGTTTTCGCATGGGCATCGATGCGCGCCCGTTGGGCATCCACATTCGGGTAGTTGATGCACAGCGCCACCACGGTGCCGAGCATAAACATCACCACCGGGTCGACCCAGCCGGCAATCATCACCACCATTACCAGCACGGTCAGCAACAGGTTGACCCAGAACAGCCGTGGGCGCCGTAGCTTGATGTCCTCGTCGCTGAGCACCCGTTGCGGTACCGCCTCCACCGAGGAACCGGCGCCCAGGCCCAGACGTTTTTCTTCACGACGGCCCAGCCACCAGGCGCAGGCAAACACGAAGACCAGGCCGACGATCTGCACCGGGATCAGCGGCTGGAACAGGTCGGCCACCGGCACATGCAAGGCCGCCGACGAGCGCAGCACCGGGCCGGTCCACGGCAGGAAATTGACCCCGGCGGCCATGGCGCAGACACACGCGAGGATACGTTTGTCGATGCCCAACCGCGTATACAGCGGCAGCATCGCCGGCACCGTCACCAGAAACGTCACAGCGCCGGAGCCGTCCAGGTGCACCAGCAGCGCGAGGGTCGCGGTGCCGACCACAATCCGCGTAGGACGCGTACCTACGGTGCGCAGGATGCGATCAATGATGGGGTCGAGCATGCCGGCGTCGGTCATGATCCCGAAAAACAGAATCGCGAACACAAACATGCCCACCACTGGGGCGACGTTCTTGATTCCGGTAATGATGAAGGCGCTGGTTTGCAGGCCGAAACCGCCGAGCAGTGCGGCGATGATCGGCAAGGCGATCAGCGCCACCAGTGGCGACAGGCGTTTGCTCATGACGGCAGCGAGCAGGCACAGGATGGTGATGACACCCAGGGTTGCGAGCATGGGTTACTCCAGAGCGGCCTTGGTGGCCGGTTATTGTTTTCCCTGGAGTATTGGAAGCAGGTTAGTCTTTGTAAATTGGAATATTCGGCCTGGCACGTTCGGAAAAACAAAATGAAGAACAGCATCCAACATATACAAGCCTTTTTAGCCGTAGCCCGTACCGGCAGTTTCACCAAGGCCGCCAACGAGTTGCACTTATCGCCCTCAGCCCTGACGGTGCAGGTGCAACAACTCGAAGACTGGCTTGGTGTCGCCCTGCTCGACCGCAGCCCTCGTCATGTGAGCATTACCGCCGCCGGCGAGGACGCACGCGGCCCCATGGAAAAACTGTTGCTGGACCTGGACAACATCGTCACTGGCTCGCGCGACCTCGCCGCCCTGCGCCGCGGCGTGGTCACCATCGCCGCACTGCCCTCGGTGTGCGCCGGCGCCCTGCCGCCGGCCTTGCGCCTGTTTCGCGAACGCTTTGCCGGCATCGAAGTACGTTTGCATGACCTGGTCGCCCATCGCATTCATGCACAGGTGCGCGAAGGCGTGGTGGACTTTGGCATTGGTGTGCGCGCACGGCTGAGCCACGGCCTGGTGTTTTTGCCGGTACTCAATGATCGGTTGTGTGCGTTTGTGCCACTGGGCCATCCCCTCGCCCACCATCGCCAACTGACCTTGGAGCAATTGGCGGACCAGCCGATCATCCTCACCGGGCGCGACAGCAGTGTGCGTGAGCAGGTGGACGCGTTGTTTGATCAGACACGGCTGACAATGAATGCCGGCATGGAAGCCAACTACATGTCGACGGTGCTGGCGTTGGTGCGCCAGGGGCTGGGCATCAGCGTGTTGCCGGAGTCGGCGGCGGACAGTTTGCAGGGGTTGAAGCGCATCAATATTGACCATCCCGGCGTGAACCGCGAGATCGGGTTGATCAGTCGCAGCGGGATGGGCCTCAGCCCGGCGGCGCAGCGTTGCTTTGAGCTGCTGAGTGATGAGCTGTCTGGCACAACATCGAACTGAAACTGGACACTATCAATGTGGGAGCCAGCTCCCACACAAGCCAGCTCCCACATTTTTGACCGCGTGAACTCAATCAAGCATCGCTACATGTTTTGGATGGCTCGCCACCCGCGCCAGCCACGCCTGCACACCCGGATAAGCGTCCAGCTCAAACCCACCCTCCTCGGCCACATGGGTATAGGCATACAACGCCACATCGGCGATGGAGAATTGATCGCCCACCAGATACGGGGTCAGTTGCAGTTGGCGCTCCATGACCTTGAGGGCCTTGTAGCCACCTTTGTGCAGCTTCTTGTATTCCTCAAGACGGTCTGCGGGCAAGCCCAGGTAAAACTGGATAAACCGCGCCACCGCAATATACGGTTCATGGCTGTACTGCTCGAAAAACTGCCACTGCAACACTTGCGTGCGCAGGCGTGGCTCGGACGGCAAAAATTCGCTGCCATCGGCCAGGAAGTTGAGAATCGCGTTGGACTCCCACAGGCAAGTGCCGTCTTCAAGTTCCAGCACCGGGATCTTGCCATTGGGGTTCTTGGCCAGGAACTCAGCAGTCTGGGTGTCGCCCTTGAGGATGTCGATATCGATCCATTGGTACGGGATGCCCAGCAGGTTGAGCATCAATTTGACCTTGTAGCAGTTGCCCGACTTGTAATCGCCATAAACCTTGTACATGGGGCTCCCCTTATGCCGCTTGCGCGTGCTGTGCTTGACGGACCACCGCGGCCAGGCGTTTGAGACCTTCGTCCAGACGGGCCGGGTCGATATGGCTGAAATTGAGGCGCAACGAACCCAAGTGTTGATCGGGCTCGGAAAAGAACGGTTCACCGGGCATGAACGCCACGTCCTGATCCAATGCTTGCGCCAACAAGGTGCGGGTGTCGAGGGGTTGTTTCAAGGTCAGCCAGAAGAATAATCCACCTTGAGGCACTTGCCAGTCGGCCAGGTCGCCAAAGTGGCGCTCCAGAGCCGACTGAAAGGCATCGCGACGTTCGCGGTAAAAGTCGCGTAACTGCGCCAGGTGTTGCTGGTATTTTTGCGTGCCGATCCACTGCATCGCTTGCCACTGGCCGATGCGGTTGGTGTGCAGGTCGGCCGATTGCTTGAGCTTGAGCAGGTGCGGGAACAAATCCTCGCTGGCGATCAGGTAACCGACGCGCAACCCCGGCAACAGGGTCTTGGAGACGGTGCCGGTGTAGATCCAGCTGGCTTTTTTCAACCGCCCGGCGATGGGCTGCGCACTGGCGCCGTCGAATGTCAGCTCGCGGTAGGGCTCGTCTTCGATCAGGGTTACGCCGAATTCATCGAGCAAGGCGGCCACGGCTGCGCGCTTGGTCTCGCTGTAGCGCACGGCCGAGGGGTTCTGGAAGGTCGGGATGAGGTAGATGAACGCCGGGCGATGGCGTTCGAGGCTGGCGCGCAGGGCAGCCAGGTTCGGGCCGTCGGCCTCCAGTTGCACGGTGAGGCAATCGGCGCCGAACAATTGGAAAATTTGCAGTGCAGCCAGGTAGGTCGGGCCTTCCAGCAAGACTTCAGTGCCCTTGTCGATGTACAGCTTGGCTGCCAGGTCGAGGGTTTGCTGGGAACCGCTGACCACCAGCACCTGACTGGCCTGGCACGGTAAGCCCAAGGCGCGGGCCTCGGCGGCGAGCAGTGCACGCAATTGCGGCTCGCCTTCGCTCATACCGTATTGGCCGATGTTCAGTGGCAGTTCATCCCAATTCAGTACCGGCAACATGGCTTCGGCGGGCAGGCCACCGGCGAACGACATCACTTGTGGGCGCTGGGCCGCCGCAAGAATTTCACGGATCAAGGAGCTTTTGAGGCGCGTAACACGTTCAGAGAAGGCCATAGGGTCACCGGTAGCGAAGTCGGGGGCAAATACGTCAAACTGGTTGACCGAAATTACGACGACTCGCGTGGATACGTCAATATGCTTGACCTTAAAAACCAGGGCAGCCAACAACAAGCCATGGAAGCCTTTTTCTTCGGCTACCAGGCTTTTACCGCCAAGGCCGACGAAATGCTCGAGCGCCGTGGCCTGAGCCGCGTGCATCAGCGCATCGTATTTTTTATCGCGCGCTACCCGGCCTTGAGCGTGAAGGAGTTGCTGGAATTGCTCGGGGTGAGCAAGCAGGCGTTGAACATGCCGCTGCGCCAATTGCAGGAAATGCACCTGGTTGACAGCGTTGCCTCCGAGGCCGACAAGCGCAAACGCCTGCTGGAACTGACGGAAGAAGGCCAGCGTTTTGAGCAGTCGTTGCGCCGCGAACAGGTGAAGCTGTTGCAGCGTGCGTTCAGTGAAGCCGGTGAAGACGCCGTGGCAGGCTGGCTAGCCGTGAACCAGGCCCTCGCCGGCCAACCTTAACCCTATGCCACAACAAGCCGAAGAAACGCCCGCGCATCCGCCTTTCATCCCCTTTCGCAAACAAAATAGAAAACATTATTTGCTTTATTTGTATACAAAAGCATAATTCGATTCGTGCGAGTTCCTGACCTATTGGTCAACAAAACCCGCCAGTACCTCAAAGCGCTGCTGCCCACCTCTGTGACCGGCGTTGGAAATAACAATAAAACTCTTGAGGAGTACTTGCTGTGGATAGCCAAAAAACCGAAGCCCCTACGCTGGACCTCGCCCCACCGCAAGGCGGCTGGCTGGAACGCCTGTTCAAACTGCGCTTGCATGGCACCACAGTGAGGACCGAGTTGATTGCCGGCCTCACCACCTTCATCACCATGGCCTATATCATCTTCGTCAACCCCAACATCATGGCCGACGCCGGTATCGATCACGGTGCGGCGTTCGTCGCCACCTGCATCGCCGCCGCGCTGGGCTGCCTGCTGATGGGGCTTTACGCCAACTGGCCGGTAGGTTTGGCACCGGGTATGGGCCTGAATGCGTTTTTCACCTACACCGTGGTCGGCACCATGGGCTACCACTGGGAAACCGCGCTGGGCGCAGTGTTTATTTCCGGCGTGCTGTTCATGGGCCTGACACTGTCGCGCGTGCGTGAATGGCTGCTCAACAGCATCCCTGTGAGCTTGCGTCATGCCATGGGCGCAGGCGTCGGTTTGTTCCTTGGGGTGATCGGCCTGAAGACCGCCGGTATCATCGTCGACAGCCCGGCCACCTTGATCAAGCTCGGTTCGCTGCACGAGCCTGCGCCCTTGCTGGCGGCCGTGTGCTTCCTGTTGATTGCGATCCTCAGCTATCACCGGGTATTCGGCGCGATCCTGATCAGCATCATCGCCGTGACCCTCGCCGGGTGGGGCCTGGGCCTGGTGCACTACAACGGTATTCTCTCAACCCCACCGAGCCTGGCGCCGACATGGATGGCCATGGACATAAAAGGTGTATTCAATGTAAGCATGATAAGCGTGGTATTTGCTTTTCTTTTTGTACACATGTTCGACACCGCGGGTACACTGATGGGCGTCGCGCAACGGGCCGGACTGGTCAACGCCGATGGCAAGATCGATAACCTGTCCCGTGCGCTGAAGGCCGACAGTGCCTCCAGCGTATTTGGCGCCATGGTCGGTGTGCCGCCGGTGACCAGCTATGTGGAAAGCGCGGCGGGTGTGGCCGCAGGTGGTCGCACCGGGCTGACCGCCGTAACCGTGGGCATCCTGTTCGTGGCCGCGATGTTTTTTGCGCCACTGGCGGGAATGATTCCGGCGTATGCCACCGCCGGCGCGCTGATTTACGTGGCGATGCTGATGATGGCGAGCATGGCCCATATCAACTGGGATGAGGCCACCGACAGCATTCCGGCGATTGTCACCGCGATCATGATGCCGTTGACCTTCTCGGTCGCCGACGGGATTGCCTTGGGCTTTATCACTTACGTGGCGCTCAAGGCAGGCACCGGCAAGTACCGTGAGATTTCTGTCAGCCTGTGGGTGCTGTGCGCGATCTTTATCGCCAAGTTCATCTTCCTGTAGTTCGGGAACGGCTGAAAAACCGCCTCACCTTCGGGTGGGGCTTTTGCATAGAGGGAGAAATGTAGATGAACCTGGATACCTGGCTGTTGTTCAGTGGTGCGGCACTGGTGGTGATCCTGATCCCCGGGCCGTTGTCGCTGTTGATGATCAGCAACAGCCTCAACTACGGCCTGCGCCGTTCGTACCCGGCGTTCCTGGGCGGAGTGTTTGCCTCGATCTGCCTGTTGAGCGCCTCGGCTCTGGGCCTGGGAGCATTGTTGCTGGCCTCCGAGCAGTTGTTCAGCGCCTTGAAAATCATCGGCGCACTGTACCTGTTCTATCTGGCCTGGCAGAGCTGGCAGCAATCTCGCCTGCCAACCCATGGCGCCGAGGTACCGCAGGCGCCGGCGGTGCCGCGTTTTCGCGCACTGTTCGGCCGGGCCTTTGTGCTGGGCGCCAGCAACCCCAAGGACATCCTGTTCTTCGCCGCCTTCCTGCCGCAGTTCCTCAGTAGCCAGCAGCCGTTTCTGCCGCAACTGCTGATCATGATCGCGACCTGGACCGTACTCGACTTGCTCTGCAAGCTGGCTTACGGCCTCGGCGCCCACGGTGCCGCGCGTTACCTGCGCAGCGGCGCGGGCCAGAGCTGGTTCAATCGCGTCAGTGCCACGCTATTTGGCGGGGCGGCAACCGCAGCGCTGCTCAAGGGTTAAACGGCGCGACTTTGGCAAAATACACACTGGCGGGCTCTCCATAACGAACTTGCCACTGAATGCCTGCAACGATCCGAACCAGACGGTTTTGTGTCATGGCTTGATCAATGGCGGCAAACTCCGCCGAGAATGGCGACTGCGAACCGATACGCTCGCGAAACCAAGCCTCGGAGAGCTGCGGGGCCACCCTGGAACGCAGGCTGACGTTGCGATTATCGACCCAATTATTCAGCACAAAGTAAACCGAACTCGAATGCGGATGGGTGCAGTAAAAGTCCCTCGTACTGGCCCCGCCATGCCGCCTTGGAATGCTCCTGACGGTGAATCCATATCTTTCGAGTATCTGCCTGACAGCTGTGTGAACAGCTCGCGAACGAAGTACGCCGTTGCCGCGGCTGCGCCTGAGCAACGAGGGATCAAGGTGTAAGGGCGGCGTGAAATCCAGCCGCGTGCCTCCCGGCGCTACCCCATCGATCCCTATGTTAATGGTGAGGGCACCCGGCTCGCCCGCAGGCCGTAGCATTCTCAGCAGATCGGGCAGGCGGTCCGGGTTTCCCGGGGCCGTCCAACGGTCGAGTGTCGCCCTGATATTGAGTAAGTGCGTGGCCGTCACCCTGGGGCCGGTGTCCGCCAACTCAGTGAGCCGGTCGGCGACAAACCGCCTGCTGCCCGGGGTCATAGCAGGAAACGCCCGCCCCACCGTGACGTCCAGGCGTTCATTAAACAGCACTTGATGGGGCGTCCACAGCCCATTGGCACCCAGGGTCGCCGGTATCGGCTGCTCAGCAGCAGCCACGCCCAGCCAGCGCTCTATATCCACGGATGCCCTGAACGAAACATCCTGGTTTCTCATTATAAAGACGATGCTCGAAGACGACGCGTTTGTACCCTGGGGCAACAACCGATAGTAATCAGGCCCTAGTCGCAAGAGATCAAAAGCCGCCGCACCCGGCGTTGCAGCCACCCGGTATATATTGCGGCCCAGGGGCGGTACTTCGATCAGTGCGTCACTGCGCCGAAAACCCCACGCCTGCCAGGCACTGGTGGGCACAGGCAACGCGCGCAAGTTCGCTTCCAGGCCCGTACGCGAAGGCGGTGACCAATCCGCTGCGCTCCTGGTGGGCGCCCAAGGTTGCCATACGCCTGAACTCGGCCCGGGCACCGGTGCATCGGCCCCTAACTGCCACTCGTGGGGCTGCTCGATGTTTAAAATCAGTTCATCTTGCCCTTCTCCCTGGCTCTTTTTCAGTCGCAGTCCCCATTCGTTCTCACGCTGATATACCGGGTAAATATCTTTACCCTCACGAATAAACTGCCGGCCATCTTTCGCGTACCGCCCTTTAGCGCCCGGCCCCGCCAATTCAATGGCCCCATCCAGTCCATCAGGGGACTGGAAGTGCTCCAGCAGGTGACGTGGCTTGATCGGTGACGGTTTCAGGCCTGCGCGGGTACCGAGCGTGACCCCTTGATGGCGATGCAAGCGGCCTAAAGCGACACGCGACACGCGCGCGCCTTTCGCGGAAGGGCCAAAGGATGTCAGCACGTCGAAGAACGCAAGCATCGTCAAGAACGCCACATCCACAGCATCATGGGCAGACCCGCTGTGATGATAGCGCCGCGCTGCAAGCAGCATTTCATACAGGCTGATGCCAACACCCAGTACCGGGACAAAGCCCAGCAGCCCGCGAATCGTCGCGTCGTGCTGCTCGCCCAAACGCTGCTCGCGGTATTGCTCCAGCGCCTGGGAAGACTGGGATTGGGCTTGGGTACGCCGTTGCAGATCGAACACCTTGGCGTGGGCCAACAACGCCATGGCATTGCCACAGGTGGTGGGCGCAGCCGCTAACCAATGTTCAGGCTGCGACTCGATTTGCTCCTTGATCAATGCCTCGATGCTTTCATTGTCCACCGCCGGTTTTTTGTGCGGGGCCAAAAAAAACTCCACAAGCATGGCAACAAAACGATATAGAACGGGTTGACCCGGCTCAAGCGAATGAGGCCTGCGGGGTTGCACCTCTAGGTCTTGACCGGGGTAGCCGGCCAGCGCCTGCGCCTCCCAGCCTGGCGCCACCTGGCGCGCCAACGCCTTCTGGTTTTCGGGGAGTGCGCCGATAAGATTCAACGCCTTTTCTGCTTCGTCCAGACTGGCATACGCAACAATCACCCGGCTTGCCGCAGCCATGGGCCAATACACCACACAGAGCTTTGATAACCTGTCATGAATGAACAATAAGCCAGCAATGTGCCGATCATGTTCTGGGGTTGCGTCCATCAGGCGCAGAACCGCCAACTCTACGTCGAACCCATCTTTTTTCAGGTCACTTGCCGACCCAGCGGCCATCGCCAGGGTAAACAGACGCTGCGCTTTATCACTCAAACCTTGCTGGACCGCAGAGTACAGCTGCATCTGAGCGCGTTGTCGCAAAGCCCTATAGACCAAAGCCTGTGAGAGCCCAGGAGACGTGGCCGGAGTAGACGTCGGCGGATAAAATGCCTTGAGGATCCGCTTGTCGTACTCGCCCCCAAGATCGAGCGATGACAGGGTGTTGATCAGGTAACGCACGCTCAAGCGCTCTTTCCAGGCGGGGTCCAGCCAGCGTGCGCGATTTAATCGCCAGCGGGTCCAGGGTGCCTTGGGGTCAAGGTTATGCAACGCTAATTGCAGCAGGCTGAAAGTGGTGCGCTGCGAGCTGACGACCTTTTTTGTATCGCGATCGCCCACTGCGCACTGACTCGACCAGCCACACAATTGGGAGCTGACATCATCGGGCAAATCTATCAGGGGTTTGTCGATATCCAGTCGCGGGTAAAACCCGTCCCGAGTCAATCGCGCAATCAAGCCATTACGGGCGAATGACTCCAAGTCCGGTAAATCCCGCCACAGTTTGTTCTCCACCGCAAAGGCATTCATCAGGTAACGGCGTAACAATCGTTTGTAGTGTCTTCGACTACCGGTTGAGGCAATGCCCAACCACGAGGGGAGTTTTTTCGCCTGAGTGGCTGCCATCTGCAACAGGTTGATATTGGCCAAGGCCAGTGTGCGAGCATCATTGGCGGGTACTTGCAGGCACTCGAACAACTCCTGGGCCAGTAACATTCGGCTCAACTGCGGATCGCTCACCTCACTGAACAACCGAACACCCCTGCCCACACGTTTGTTCAACGCCGCGTAACGTTGCATTAGCTTAATGAACAAGTCTTTGAGCATCGTGCGCTTGATGGCCTCATAACTCACTACCAATGGCGCATCCTTGGGCAACGCCTGGATCCAGCCCCGCGCAGCCACACGGTGATCACGCTCGATGCAGCGCCACAACACGGAGCCATCGCGGCTTTTCAGGCTGGCTTGAAGCCCCTTGGCGAACGCGTTCACGTTGTCAAAGGGCACAAGCCCGCCATACAGACCCGTCACGTATAACAATACTGAGTGTGGGCCACTCGGGTGAGCCAGGGCCTGGTGGGTGGTCACGAGCAGAGCCCCCAGCAGCGGGTACAACTGGCCGGACTCACTGCCGACCGTTACTTGCAATACACAGGTATCAGCAGCACTGTCGCCAGGCACCCAAGACTCACTCAATACCGTATTCAATCGCTCCAGATGCACGGAAGGCATCAGGTTCAACTGTTGCTGCATCTGGGCTTCCAGAAGCAAAGCCCGGCGCAGGGCAGTCCCCACCAATGAGCCGCGATTAGACGTGCCCAAAGGCTGTTCAAGCCAGAACGCCTTTTCAAACATGCGCTCGTGCGGGGCATGGGCCAATTGACTCACGGTGCTCACTTGTTCCTGCCATCGCTGATCGAGGTTCAAAAAGTCTTGATAGGGTGCAGTGCTTTTGCCCACATCCGTCGGATCCAGCAGGGCCATCAAGCCTTTTTCGTAACGTTTGAGTTGCGCTTCACGGGTCTTGAGGGCGAGGTCCGGCGTCAAACTTGCACACACAATCTCACCGCTGCGGCGCTGATGATCCCACTCCGGCAAGGCGTCCAGGCTGTTTCCCAGCAGGAGGCTGCATGCCAGCCGGCGACGGCCTTTTTCGATGAATTTGAGGAAGCGTTTCACCTCAGGAGCGTTGAATTGCCCCACACCTTGAACGCCCACAGCCGCAGGGTTGATTGACAATGCACAGGCCACCTCGTTATCCCACTGCGCCTCCAGCAGCTCGGTCGCACTGGCAAGCAACACGTCTTCCTGGTGTACACCCATAAGCTGAAGGGTAAACGCCTGAGGCGTAACACTGGGTGTGTTACACAGCTCATGCCAACGGCGCAGTGGCAAACACTGCCATAGCACCTGGCTCAAAGGGCCGTTGACCAGCGCAGGCAGATCACATTGCATTCGATACCAGGAACTGAACTCGTAAAACTCACGAATCAGACCCGGCAGATAAATCACATGGGGCGTGTCCCCCGCGATGTCATCACGATAAATATGCAAAGCGCCCGGCACAGGAACCAGCGCCCGATTTGTGCCAGGCCACGCCACCCTGCTCACTTGAATACTCGCCCAGTCGCCTGCCGCCCTGCGTCGCGCATCGGCACCCGGAATCTCCATGACTTTACGGACCATGGCAAAGCCGCGGTCCGAGAGCTGGTAAACGCGATGGGCCAGCAGTGCATGCTCGGCGAACAAGGATTTTCGTAACTGGACCCAACGCTGCTTGCGCGTCAGCCAGGAGCCATAGGCCAGTTGCTGCCAATAGTCTCGTTCAGCCTTCTCAACCTGACCGAGCAGCGCCAACCCCTTCACACGTACCAACGCATCCCAAGCGGTAAACGGCAACGTCCGTGCCGGTTCGTCCTTGATACGCAATGTAGTGAACTGGTTAATGTCCAGCGGCACATCCGGATCAATGAGAAGTGCCAAGCCTTTTTCGGTCAGGCTGTAGACCTTCTGGGGCAAAGGCGGCGGCCGGAACTCGGTGAACAACAGCGTATCGGGGTCCAGCGCAAAGGCCTTGCGTAATGCGCCCCGGATAATGCCCAAGACTCTCGGCGCATGCCCAATCAAGTCTTTTAAGAGTTTTACCGCCTCTCTGGCCCTGGCTTGGGCTTCGTACAGGCGATTGATTTCAAGACTGGGCTGCGTGACCGCGTTTAGCCGTCGGGTCAGGAGTGTGCGAATCGCCGCATCACGCTGCGCGTCCGAGGTTTGCGGGTCATCAAAATTAAGCGTTTGCGCCGCAGCAGCCTCAGCGGCCAACCAGGCGGTGGTGTCGGTACTCATGGCGGACTGTTCCATACAGAAAAGCCGAGCCTAGGTACCTCGACCGCCCCAGGTGCGTTACATACTTGGGCGGCCCGTGAGCCATTCAGAATAAAAAAAGCCCGCAGTGTGGGCGGGCAAAAAACCAACGAAGAGCTTTGGGGGTGTGAAGCGAGGTGACGACTCAGCTACCGCGATAGGTGGAGTAGCTGTAAGGCGAAATCAGTAAAGGCACATGGTAGTGATCCTGTTCGGCGCTGATGCCAAAACGCAGCACGACGACGTCGAGAAACGCCGGTTCCGGCAATTGCACACCACGGGCGCGGTAGTAGTCGCCGGCGCTGAATTGCAGTTGGTAAACACCGCTGCGGTAGTCGTCGCCTTGCAGCAGCGGCGCATCGCAACGGCCGTCGCTGTTGGTGGTGGCAGTAGCAACCCGTTCCAGCTGCGCGCCGTCGACGCGGTACAGCTCGACCTTGATATTGCTACCGGGGCAGCCGTGTGCGGCGTCCAAAACGTGTGTGGTCAAACGTCCCATGGCGTCTACGCGCCTCCTGAAGTCAGTAAAAGAGAAACCTGCACTTTTTCAGGGCATCGAAAAAGCCGGCGATGGCTGATTAAGACACTTTTTAAAAAAATTGTACACAATAAAAATCACAAAGCTTTGGATCTTCCCGTCGGTGTTGCTCGATGAGTCAATTCGTGAGTAAACCTTGCTTTTAAACGACCTTTTGTCCATTAACTGACCAGTCAGGCAAGTTTCTTGCTACAGCATATGAACCCGGCGATACAGAAAAAATGCAGAAATGTAGGCTTACAAAGTGACAGATAAGTTGTATACAATCACTCATCGCTGTGACGCCACCCAGTCTTTTCACTGCCCGGCCGCCACACACACTTGCTATCACGAACAAGAAGGAAGACTGCAGTGAGCGCTGACTACCCACGCGACCTGATCGGTTACGGCAGTAACCCTCCTCACCCCCACTGGCCGGGCAAGGCACGCATTGCGCTGTCGTTCGTACTCAACTACGAAGAAGGCGGTGAGCGCAACATTTTGCACGGTGATAAAGAGTCCGAAGCCTTCCTCTCGGAAATGGTCTCGGCCCAGCCGCTGCAAGGCGCCCGCAACATGAGCATGGAGTCGCTGTACGAGTACGGCAGCCGTGCGGGTGTGTGGCGCATCCTCAAGCTGTTTAAAGAATTCGATATCCCGCTGACCATCTTCGCCGTCGCCATGGCCGCCCAGCGCCACCCGGATGTGATTCGCGCGATGGTCGAGGCCGGCCACGAGATCTGCAGCCACGGCTACCGCTGGATCGACTACCAGTACATGGACGAGGCCCAGGAGCGCGAGCACATGCTCGAAGCCATCCGCATCCTCACCGAACTGACCGGCGAGCGCCCATTGGGTTGGTACACCGGCCGCACTGGCCCCAATACGCGTCGGCTGGTGATGGAGGAAGGCGGTTTCCTGTACGACTGCGACACCTATGACGACGACCTGCCCTACTGGGAGCCGAACAACCCGACCGGCAAGCCGCATTTGGTGATCCCTTATACCCTGGACACCAACGACATGCGCTTCACCCAGGTGCAGGGTTTCAACAAGGGCGATGACTTTTTCGAGTACCTCAAGGACGCGTTCGACGTGTTGTATGCCGAAGGGGCCGAGGCGCCGAAGATGCTTTCCATCGGCCTGCACTGCCGCCTGATCGGCCGCCCTGCACGCCTGGCTTCGTTAAAACGGTTTATCGAATACGCCAAAGGCCATGAACAGGTGTGGTTCACCCGTCGCGTTGACATCGCCCGTCACTGGCACGAAACCCACCCGCACACGGGAGCGGCGAAATGACTGCGTTCCAGACCCTGAAGCCATCGACCCTGAGCCGCGATGAATTTGTCGCCGCTTTCGCCGATATCTACGAACACTCGCCATGGGTGGCCGAAAAGGCCTTCGACCTGGGCCAGGACAGCTCGGTCGACCAGATCGAAACCCTGCACCAGCGCATGAGCGATATCCTGTTAAGCGCCGATCATGCCAGCCAGCTGGCGCTGATCAACGCTCACCCGGACCTGGCCGGCAAAGCTGCCGTCCAGGGCCAACTGACCCAAGCCAGCACCGATGAGCAAGCTGGCGCGGGGATTCACCAATGCACGGCCGAAGAGTTCTCGCGCTTCACCGAGCTGAACGATGCCTACAAGGCCAAGTTCAAGTTTCCCTTCATCATGGCGGTAAAAGGCAGCAACCGGCATCAGATCCTCGCTGCGTTCGAAACGCGCATTCACAATTCGGCAGACGCCGAGTTCAAATGCGCGCTGGCCGAGATCAACAAGATCGCGTTGTTCCGTTTACTGACCCTCTAACAGACCATCCCCAGCCACTCTATCTAAGGCAGACAAGAAGAATGAAAGCTTACGCCGTACCTTTCGAAAAGTTCGTCAACCTGGCCGATGCCCGCCTGGGCACCAAGATCATCTCGGTGACCGATGACTGGTTCGCTGACGCCAACCGCCTGTTCCAGCCGACCCCGGCCGTGTGGAAGGAGGGCGTTTTCGATGACAACGGCAAGTGGATGGACGGCTGGGAGTCACGCCGCAAGCGCTTCGAAGGCTACGACAGCGCGGTGATCCGCCTCGGCGTACCCGGCTCGATCAAGGGCGTGGACATCGACACTTCATTCTTCACCGGCAACTTCCCGCCATCGGCCTCCCTGGAAGCCTGCTTCCTGGCCTCGGGCGAGCCGGACGCCAACACCCAGTGGGTGGAAGTGCTGTCGGCCGTGGAGCTGCAAGGCAACAGCCACCACTACCACGAGATCAACAACGACCAGGCGTTCAGCCACCTGCGTTTCAACATCTACCCGGACGGCGGTGTGGCCCGTCTGCGTGTGTACGGCGTGCCGTTCCGCGACTGGTCCTCGGTGGGCGACAACGAACAGGTCGACCTGGCAGCGGCCCTCAACGGCGGTCGCGCCCTGGCGTGCTCCGACGAACACTTCGGCCGCATGAGCAACATCCTCAACCCGGGCCGTGGCATCAACATGGGCGACGGCTGGGAAACCGCCCGTCGTCGTACGCCAGGCAATGACTGGGTGATCGTCGCCCTGGGCCACCCCGGCGAGATCGAGAAAATCGTGGTCGACACCCTGCACTTCAAGGGCAACTACCCGGACACTTGCTCGATCCAGGGCGCGTTCGTGAAGGGCGGCACCGACAGCCAGATCGAAACCCAATCGCTGTTCTGGCGCGAGCTGCTGCCGGCGCAGAAACTGGAAATGCACGCTGAACACACGTTTGCCGAGCAGATCAAGGCACTGGGGCCGATTACCCACATCCGCCTGAACGTGTTCCCGGATGGTGGTGTGAGCCGCCTGCGGGTCCTCGGTAAAGTCGCTAAATAAGCGGTGAGCCCATCGCAGGCAAGCCAGCTCCCACATTTGAATGTATTCACAGATCAAAATGTGGGAGCCGGGCTTGCCCGCGATAGCAATAGAACAAACAACACAGAATCCGGATAAGAAGACAGCCATGCGCACACTAGTGATCGAACCCCTGACCAAAGAAGCCTTCGCCCCTTTCGGAGACGTTATCGAAACCGATGGCAGCGATCACTTCATGATCAATAACGGGTCGACCATGCGCTTTCACAAGCTGGCCACGGTAGAAACCGCCCAGCCTGAAGACAACGCAATCATCAGCATCTTCCGCGCCGACGCGCAGGACATGCCGCTGACCGTGTGCATGCTGGAAAGACACCCGCTGGGCAGCCAGGCTTTCATCCCGCTGCTCGGCAACCCCTTTCTGATCGTGGTCGCGCCACTTGGCGATGAACCTGTATCGGGCTTGGTCCGCGCCTTCGTCACCAACGGCAGGCAGGGCATTAATTACCATCGCGGCGTCTGGCACCACCCGGTGCTGACGATCGAAAAGCGGGATGACTTCCTGGTGGTTGATCGCAGTGGCACAGGCAATAACTGCGATGAGCATTTTTTCAAAGAGGATGAGCGGTTGATCCTCGCCCCCCACCAATAAGAGAAGGTCTGATCACCCGACAACAAGGGTGACAGGCGAGAGGTAAAGACTGTGGAAGCACATTTGATGGAATGGCTGAACCTTAGCGTGCGCTGGGTTCACATGATCACTGGCGTCGCGTGGATCGGCGCTTCCTTCTATTTTGTCTGGCTGGAAAACAACCTTAATCGCGTCAACCCCAAAGACGGCCTGGCCGGTGACTTATGGGCGATTCACGGTGGCGGTATCTACCACCTGGAAAAATACAAACTGGCCCCGCCGACCATGCCGGACAACCTGCATTGGTTCAAATGGGAAGCCTATTTCACCTGGATGTCGGGCATCGCGCTGCTGTGCGTAGTGTTCTACGCCAACCCGACCTTGTACCTGCTGGCCCCGGGCAGCAGCCTCAGTGGCCCCGAAGGCGTACTGCTGGGCATTGGCTCACTGTTCGTCGGCTGGTTCATCTACTCCTTCCTGTGCGATTCGGCGCTGGGCAAACGCCCTGCCCTGCTCGGCTTTATCCTGTTTGTACTGTTGATTGCGGCCGCTTACGGCTTCAGCAAGGTCTTCAGCGGTCGCGGTGCCTACCTGCACGTAGGTGCGGTGATCGGCACCATCATGGTCGGTAACGTATTCCGCATCATCATGCCCGCCCAGCGCGCGCTGGTAGCGGCCATCGCCGAGAACCGCACACCTGACCCGGCGCTGCCGGCCAAGGGTCTGCTGCGTTCGCGTCACAACAACTACTTCACCTTGCCGGTGCTGTTCATCATGATCAGCAACCACTTCCCGAGCACCTACGGCAGCCAATACAACTGGCTGATCCTGGCGGGTATCGCGGTGGCAGCGGTGTTGGTGCGTCACTACTTCAACACACGGCATAACAGCCAGAAGTATGCGTGGACGTTGCCGGTGGGCGCATTGGCGATGATTTGCCTGGCGTATGTGACCGGTCCTAAACCTGTTTCGACTGCGCCTGACGTGGCCAAGGCACCCGCGGCCATCGAGTACCAGCCATTGCCGGAAACCGCATTGGGCGGTGGCTTGAAACCTGCTGCGCCAGCCGCACCCGCTGCAGAACCTGCTGCGGCACCGGCCCAGGCGACGATTGATTTCGACAAGGTGCATGGCGTGATCCAGGAACGCTGCGCCGTGTGCCATTCGGCCAAGCCCACCAGCCCGCTGTTCAGCACCGCACCGGCAGGCGTGATGTTCGATACCCCGGCGCAGATCCAGCAGCAGGCGGCGCGTATTCAAGCGCAGGCCGTGGCCAGCCAGATCATGCCGCTGGGCAACATCACCCAGATGACCCAGCAGGAACGGGATTTGATTGGCACCTGGATCAACCAGGGGGCACGCACTAACTGACAGCCTGAGTAACACAAATCCAAAATGTGGGAGCTGGCTTGCCTGCGATAGCGGTGCATCAGCCACCAGATGAGTTGCTGAGCCACCGCCATCGCAGGCAAGCCAGCTCCCACAGGGATTTGTGGTGATTTACAGAGTGCGTTCCAAACAACACAAAAATAAAAAAGATCCGAGGTGTTGCATGACCGAGTTAGTCGAACCGCAGATTCCCGCCGCACCCGCCATGGTGCGGCTGCCCCTCTTGCAACTGATTCTGGTAGGCCTGCAACACGTCTTGCTGATGTACGGCGGCGCCGTCGCCGTCCCCCTGATCATTGGCCAGGCCGCAGGCTTGAGCCGTGAAGAAATCGCCTTTCTGATCAACGCCGATCTGCTCGTGGCTGGCATTGCCACCATGGTGCAGTCATTCGGCATCGGCCCGGTGGGCATTCGCATGCCGGTGATGATGGGCGCCAGTTTCGCCGCCGTCGGCAGCATGGTGGCCATGGCCGGCATGCCTGGCATCGGCCTGCAGGGCATCTTCGGCGCGACCATCGCTGCCGGTTTTTTCGGCATGCTGATCGCGCCGTTCATGTCCAAGGTCGTGCGGTTTTTCCCGCCCTTGGTGACCGGCACCGTGATCACTGCCATCGGCCTGTCGCTGTTCCCCGTGGCCGTGAACTGGGCCGGTGGCGGCAGTGCCGCCGCCACCTTCGGCTCGCCGGTTTACCTGGCGATTGCCGCGCTGGTACTGGCCACCATCTTACTGATCAACCGTTTCATGCGCGGCTTCTGGGTAAATATCTCGGTGCTGATCGGCATGGCGCTCGGCTATGGCTTGTGCGGCCTGCTCGGCATGGTCGACCTCGGCGGCCTGTCCCAGGCACCGTGGGTGCAAGTGGTGACGCCACTGCATTTCGGCATGCCCAAGTTCGAGTTGGCACCGATCCTGTCGATGTGCCTGGTGGTGGTGATCATCTTCGTCGAGTCCACCGGGATGTTTCTTGCGCTGGGCAAAATCACCGGCCAGGAGGTCACGCCAAGGATGCTGCGCCGTGGCCTGTTGTGTGACGCTGGCGCCTCATTTTTCGCCGGTTTCTTCAATACGTTTACTCACTCCTCATTCGCCCAGAATATCGGCCTGGTGCAGATGACCGGCGTGCGTTGCCGCTCGGTGACGATCATGGCCGGGGCGTTCCTGATTGTGCTGAGCCTGCTGCCCAAAGCCGCCTTTTTGGTGGCATCGATTCCACCGGCAGTATTGGGCGGCGCCGCCATTGCCATGTTCGGCATGGTCGCGGCGACGGGCATCAAGATCCTGCAGGAGGCCGACATTGCCGACCGCCGCAACCAGTTGCTGGTGGCAGTCAGCATCGGCATGGGCCTGATCCCGGTGGTGCGCCCGGAATTCTTCGCGCAGTTGCCCCTGTGGATGAGCCCGATTACCCACAGTGGAATCGCCATGGCCACCCTCAGCGCCTTGTCGCTGAACATCCTGTTCAACATCCTCGGCGGTTCGGAACGCCCCGCGGTCGCCCACACGCATTGATTTGGCCTGTTAGCAAAAAACAACAAAAATAATAACCAACAGGAAATACCCACATGCACCCTATTCACCTGGGGCCGGCCACAAGCCGCGCCCCATTCTCGCCCCCTGCGCTCTCTAACAGCGCACTTGAGCCAAGGCCTGGGAGCCAGTATTCTCCGCGCCCGCTCGAATCGACTCAAAAAAAAACAGCGAATGTAAAAGCTGACTGCAGGGCCAACTTATCCTGGCCCAATGTCTGCGGCCAACGTGCAGAAAAAAACCTCCGGATTCGACTGCATCAAGTGCAGCCGAAGGCCTTTTATTGGCTTTTTAAACACCTTGGCGCAGCTCTTGCTAAAAGCATTAAAGCTGACCAAACAGACGATTTTTGCAGCGAACCAAAAGGCGCCACACCAGAGCGCCTGCGTAGAAAAACAACCATAAAACTTTGACTCGGGAGCAACCGAATGAAACCTATGTTCAAAGGCCTGATGCTGGCAGGATCCCTGCTGGCCGGCGGCCAAGCCGTGGCAGGCGATTTGTTGCAGTGGCAGAACAACAGCCTGACGTACCTGTGGGGCAAGAACTTCACCGTTAACCCGCAGATCCAGCAAACCGTCACCTTCGAGCACGCCGATGCGTGGAAGTACGGCGACAACTTCCTGTTCGTCGACCGCATCTTTTACAACGGCAAGGAAGACGGCAACGTCGGCCCAAGCACCTACTACGGCGAGTTCAGCCCACGGTTGTCGTTCGGCAAGATCTTCGACAAAGACCTCTCGTTCGGCCCGATCAAAGATGTGCTGCTGGCCTTCACTTACGAGTTCGGCGAAGGCGATAACGAGTCGTACCTGCTGGGCCCGGGCTTTGACCTGAACATCCCTGGCTTCGACTACTTCCAGTTGAACTTCTACCAGCGCCAGACCGAAGGCAACCGCCCGGGCGATGGCGTGTGGCAGATCACGCCGGTGTGGTCGTACACCATTCCCGTGGGCAACTCCAACGTGCTGATCGACGGCTTCATGGACTGGGTGGTGGACAACGACAGGAACGCCCGTGGCACTTACCACGCCAACCTGCACTTCAACCCACAGGTCAAGTACGACTTGGGCAAGGCGCTGCATTGGGGCGAGAAGCAGCTGTATGTCGGCTTCGAATATGACTACTGGAAGAACAAGTACGGGATCGAAGATTCCGGCGCGTTCAAGACTAACCAGGACACGGCGAGCTTCCTGGTCAAGTATCACTTCTGATTGAGCAACACCAATCCCCTGTGGGAGCTGGCTTGCCTGCGATAGCGATCTGTCAGCCAACATAGTTGGCACAGGAATACCGCTATCGCAGGCAAGCCAGCTCCCACATTTAGTTCACTGTCAGCCCAAGGAATTTGGACAATTCCTCGCGCTTGGCAAGTGCGTCCTTGCGCCCCAGCTCAATCAACTCGCTGCAATACCCCGCCTCGAACAACAAGTAACTCAACACCCCCGCCCCACTGGTCTTGGTCGCCCCCGGACCGCGCAGGAACAGACGCAACGCCGCCGGCAATTCCTGCCGATGCCGCGCCGCGATTTCATCGATCGGCTGGCTGGGCGCAATCACCAGCACCTCTACCGGCGCCAGCCCCGGCGCAACATGGCTGAATTGGTTCAGACGCTCCAACAGCTCAATATCGCTTTCCAGGCTGTCAATAAACGTGCTGTTAAGCATATGCCCACCAATCTGCGCCAAGGTCGGCTCCTGGCCAGTGTAAGTACGTTGCACCGAAGGTTCATTGCCACGCGGGTTGCCGCTCACGCCCACCACCAGCACCCGGCTGGCACCCAGGTGCAAGGCCGGGCTGATGGGCGCGGATTGGCGCACGGCACCGTCACCAAAATATTCCTGGTCGAGTTTGACCGGCGCAAACAGCAAGGGGATCGCGGAGCTGGCCAGCAAGTGCTCAACCGTCAGTTGGGTCGGCACACCGATGCGCCGATGGCGCAGCCAGGCATCGATCTTGCCGCCGCCCTGATAGAAGGTCACCGCTTGCCCGGACTCATAACCAAAGGCCGTGACCGCGACTGCATGCAGATGCTTGTTGCGGATCGCCTCATCAATGCCGTGCAGGTGCAGTTTGTCGTTGAGCAAGTCGCGCAACGGCGCACTGTTGAGCAACGCCACCGGCACCTGGGCACCCAGGCCCAACAGGCTATGGATAAAGAAACGGCTGGCCTGGTGCACCACGCCCGGCCAATCGCTGCGCAGCACCAGATGGCTGCGAAAGCCCTGCCAAAAGGCGGTAAGGCGTTGGATGGCCGCAGTGAAATCCGTGGCGCCACTGGCCAGGCTCACCGCATTGATCGCGCCGGCGGAGGTGCCGACAATCACCGGAAAAGGATTCGGCGCCCCCGGCGGCAGCAACTCGGCAATCGCCGCCAGTACGCCCACCTGATACGCCGCTCGCGCCCCGCCACCGGAAAGAATCAAGCCTGTGACCGGTTCAGCTGGGCGCATTGCGTCACTCCCTGGAAGAAAAGTAGCGGTTACCGGCGGCGCGGTTCGTACAGCTTAGCCTCGCCGGGCGGGCGGCTCTTGAAGCGCCGGTGCGTCCACAGGTACTGCTCGGGGCATTCGCGCACCGAGGCCTCGACCCACTGATTGATGCGCAGGCAGTCAACCTCGTCGCTCTCACCGGGGAAGTCGGTCAGCGGCGGGTGGATCACCAGGCGATAACCGCTGCCATCGGCCAGGCGCTCCTGGGTGAAGGGCATCACCAGCGCCTTGCCCAGCCGCGCAAACTTGCTGGTGGCGGTCACGGTAGCGGCCTGGATGCCGAACAGCGGAACAAAAATGCTTTGCTTGGCGCCGTAGTCCTGATCCGGCGCATACCAGATGGCGCGGCCCGAACGCAGCAGCTTGAGCATGCCGCGCACGTCGTCGCGCTCTACCGCCAGGGAATCGAGGTTGTGCCGCTCACGGCCACGGCGCTGAATGAAGTCGAACAGCGGGTTGCCATGCTCGCGGTACATGCCATCAATGGTGTGCTTCTGCCCGAGCAGGGCCGCGCCAATTTCCAGGGTGGTGAAGTGCAACGCCATCAGGATCACACCCTTGCCATCCAGATGCGCCTGCTTCAAATGCTCAAGCCCTTCGACATGGGCCAGGCGTGCCAGGCGCGATTTGGGCCACCACCAGCTCATGGCCATCTCGAAGAAGGCGATGCCGGTGGACGCGAAGTTTTCCTTGAGCAGCCGTTTACGCTCCTTGGCGGATTTTTCCGGGAAGCACAGCTCGAGGTTGCGCGCGGCGATGCGGCGGCGATCAGCAGCCACACGGTACATGCCGGCACCAAGTAATCGACCAATGGTCAGCAATGCACGGTAGGGCAACTGGGTAATCAGCCACAGCAGGCCGAGTCCCAGCCATAACAGCCAAAAGCGCGGGTGAAAAAATACAGCTCGAAAACGCGGGCGATCCATTACAGATTCCGGTAAAGACAAGGGCCGCGCATTCTACAACGTTCGACTCGGCTTGCGGCCCGTGGTTGTTATCGTTATAAGTCTCGACACTTTTCGTGACAAGCCGCTTTTGCCGACCATGAGCCAAACCGAACCGCTAGACCAAGATCCCGTGTTCCAGCTGAAAGGCAGCATGCTCGCCATCACCGTGCTGGAACTGGCCCGCAACGACCTCGACGCCCTGGACCGCCAGCTCGCCGCCAAGGTCGCCCTGGCGCCGAACTTCTTCAACAATGCCCCGCTGGTACTGGCCCTGGACAAACTCCCGGCCGGCCAAGGCGCGATTGATTTGCCCGGCTTGATGCGCGTCTGCCGCTCCCACGGTTTGCGCACCCTGGCCATACGCGCCAGCCGTATCGAAGACATTGCCGCGGCCATCGCAATTGAACTGCCCGTATTGCCACCCTCCGGTGCCCGCGAGCGCCCGCTCGAACCGCTGGAAGGTGAAGTGAAGAAAAAACCGGAAAAACCGCCGGAACCTGCGGTCAAGCCTACAAAGATCATCACCTCCCCCGTACGCGGCGGGCAGCAGATTTACGCCCAGGGTGGCGATCTGGTGGTGATCTCCTCGGTTAGCCCCGGGGCGGAACTTCTGGCCGATGGCAACATCCATGTATACGGCCCTATGCGCGGACGTGCCCTCGCCGGCATCAAGGGCGATACCAAGGCGCGGATTTTTTGCCAGCAGTTGAGCGCTGAGCTAGTGTCCATCGCAGGCCAGTACAAGGTTTCAGAAGATTTGCGCCGTGATCCGCTGTGGGGGGCCGGGGTGCAGGTCAGCCTGTCGGGCGATGTGTTGAACATCATCCGTCTTTAACGGATACTGCCGCATTTTCCAAGCATCTCTAGACTCTGATAGCAAAGCGAAACCGGCAAGACTTGTGTAGGAATAATTGGAAGTTGGCGTTTCCCTGCGGAAATCACATCTTTTTCCTACAAAGGCTGTCCGCCTGCAGCGAGTTCCAAGAGATGTTTTTCAGGGGCTGAAAAGTCCTTTTTCCTTAGGGGTGAAACACCTTGGCCAAGATTCTCGTGGTTACATCCGGCAAGGGTGGTGTGGGTAAGACCACCACCAGCGCCGCTATCGGTACCGGCCTCGCTCTGCGCGGCCACAAAACAGTCATCGTCGACTTCGACGTCGGTTTGCGTAACCTCGACCTGATCATGGGCTGCGAACGCCGCGTGGTGTACGACTTCGTCAACGTGGTGAACGGCGAAGCCAACCTGCAACAGGCCCTGATCAAGGACAAGCGCCTTGAGAACCTGTACGTGCTGGCCGCCAGCCAGACCCGCGACAAAGACGCGCTGACCAAAGAAGGCGTAGGCAAAGTCCTGGCCGAGCTTAAAGAAACCTTCGAATACGTGGTGTGCGACTCACCGGCCGGTATCGAAACCGGTGCTCACCTGGCGATGTACTTCGCCGATGAAGCCATCGTCGTCACCAACCCGGAAGTCTCCTCGGTACGTGACTCGGACCGCATGCTCGGCCTGTTGGCCAGCAAGTCCCAGCGTGCCGAAAAAGGTGAAGACCCGATCAAGGAGCACTTGCTGCTCACCCGTTACAACCCTGAGCGCGTCAGCAACGGCGAAATGCTCGGCGTTGAAGACGTGAAGGAAATCCTCGCAGTGACCCTGCTGGGCGTGATCCCCGAATCCCAGGCGGTCCTCAAGGCTTCCAACCAAGGTGTTCCGGTGATTCTTGACGACCAGAGCGACGCCGGCCAGGCGTACAGCGATGCAGTTGATCGCTTGCTGGGCAAGACCGTGGAACATCGCTTCCTCGATGTTAAGAAGAAGGGATTCTTCGAGCGTATCTTTGGAGGCAACTAAATAATGAAATTTCTCGACTTCTTTCGCGCCAACAAAAAGCCAAGTACCGCGTCGGTAGCGAAAGAGCGTCTACAGATCATCGTGGCGCACGAACGCGGCCAACGCAGTACCCCGGACTACCTGCCAGCCTTGCAGAAGGAACTGGTCGAGGTGATCCGCAAGTACGTCAATATCGGCAACGATGACGTGCATGTCGCCCTGGAAAACGACGGCAGTTGCTCGATTCTGGAACTCAATATCACCCTGCCTGATCGTTAATCGAAAAGGCGGCCGCCACGGCGGCTCGATCACCTTGATCCCGTTTGGGAACCGGGTGGCCGAGCCGCCGTTGGCGTTTGTTACGAGGCTGTTTAATGCCGCTGTCCACTATTCATATCCTGCATCAGGACGCCGCCGTCCTGGTGGTGAACAAGCCGACCCTGTTGCTCTCGGTGCCTGGCCGCGCCGATGACAACAAAGACTGCCTGATCACCCGCCTGCAGGAAAACGGCTACCCCGAAGCCCGTATCGTGCATCGCCTGGACTGGGAAACCTCGGGGATCATCCTGCTCGCGCGGGACGCCGACAGTCACCGCGAACTGTCGCGCCAGTTTCACGACCGCGAAACCGAAAAAGCCTACACCGCCTTGGCCTGGGGCCAGCCGGCGCTGGACAGCGGCAGCATTGACCTGCCTTTGCGCTACGACCCGCCGACCAAGCCGCGCCACGTAGTCGACTATGAGTTTGGCAAAAACGCACTGACCTTCTGGAAAGTGCTGGAGCGTTGTGGCGATTGGTGCCGCGTGGAACTCACGCCGATCACCGGGCGTTCGCACCAGTTGCGGGTGCATATGCTGTCGATCGGCCATCCGCTGCTCGGTGATGGCTTGTACGCCCATGAACAAGCCCTGGCCGCCTGGCCACGCCTGTGCCTGCATGCGAGCATGTTGAGCTTTACGCACCCGCAAAGCGGCGAGCGGCTGCGCTTTGAGTGCCCTGCACCTTTTTAAGCTGCAAATACAGTCAAATGTGGGAGCTGGCTTGCCTGCGATAGCGATCTGTCTGTGCCAAATATATTGGCTTACACACCGCTATCGCAGGCAAGCCAGCTCCCACATTGGCCTTGCAGGGTTTTCAAGCGAGTAGCTTCACTTCAAATGTGGAGCCAATACGGTAAACTCCGCGCATTGCTGTCTGGAGCTATTTATGCGCGAAGCGTTGAATCAAGGCCTGATCGACTTCCTCAAGGCCTCCCCTACTCCTTTTCATGCCACTGCCGCCCTCGCCCAGCGCCTGGAAGCGGCCGGTTACCAGCGTCTCGACGAGCGCGAAACCTGGGCCACCGAGGCCAACGGGCGCTATTACGTCACCCGTAACGATTCCTCGATCATCGCCTTCAAGCTCGGTAAGCACTCGCCGTTGCAAGACGGCATCCGCATGGTCGGCGCCCACACCGACAGCCCGTGCCTGCGGGTCAAGCCCCAGCCCGAGCTGCAACGCCAGAGCTTCTGGCAGTTGGGCGTGGAAGTCTATGGCGGCGCGCTGCTGGCACCATGGTTCGACCGCGACCTGTCGCTGGCCGGCCGCGTGACCTTCCGCCGCGACGGCAAGGTCGAGAGCCAACTGATCGACTTCAAGTTGCCGATTGCCATCATCCCCAACCTGGCCATCCACCTGAACCGTGAAGCCAACCAGGGCTGGGCGATCAATGCCCAGACCGAGCTGCCGCCGATCCTTGCGCAGTTTGCCGGTGACGAGCGTGTGGACTTCCGCGCCGTGCTCACTGAGCAGCTCGCCCGCGAACACGGCCTCAACGCTGATGTAGTACTCGACTACGAGTTGAGCTTCTACGATACGCAAAGCGCGGCGGTGATCGGCCTCAATGGCGACTTCATCGCCGGTGCGCGCCTCGACAACCTGCTGTCGTGCTACGCCGGCCTGCAAGCCTTGCTCACCAGCGAAAACGACGAAACCTGCGTGCTGGTGTGCAACGACCACGAAGAAGTCGGCTCCTGCTCGGCCTGCGGCGCGGATGGCCCGATGCTGGAACAGACCCTGCGCCGTCTTCTACCGGAAGGTGAGGAATTCGTACGCACCATTCAGAAATCACTGTTGGTCTCGGCAGACAATGCCCACGGCGTGCACCCTAACTACGCCGAGAAACACGACGCCAACCACGGCCCCAAACTCAACGCCGGCCCGGTGATCAAGGTCAACAGCAACCAGCGCTACGCCACCAACAGCGAAACCGCCGGGTTCTTCCGCCACCTGTGCATGGCCCAGGAAGTGCCGGTGCAGAGCTTTGTAGTGCGCAGCGACATGGGCTGCGGCTCGACCATCGGCCCGATCACCGCAAGCCACCTGGGCGTGCGCACCGTGGATATCGGCTTGCCGACGTTTGCCATGCACTCGATTCGTGAGCTGTGTGGCAGCCATGATCTGGCGCACCTGGTGAAGGTGTTGGGTGCGTTTTATGCGAGCCGCGATTTGCCCTGACCTCAGGGGCTGAATGCGGTCAAAACTGTGGGAGCGGGCTTGCTCGCGAAAGCGGAGTGTCAGTCAATTCATCTGTAACTGGCACACCGCATTCGCGAGCAAGCCCGCTCCCACAGTTGGTTTTGCATAAACCTGACCCATATCACTCCAACTTCCCACAATCCGGCCTAGACTTGTCAGTATTCCCACTCCGACAAGGCCGTCGCCCCATGATCTCCATGTCTTCGTTCCACGCCATGCTCATTCCCATCATCATCGGCATGATCCTGCTCGCGACCGGCTTCAACTTTCGCGACAAGCCGGTGGGTGTGTTTGGTATGTGGGTCGGTATGCTGTTGATCCTCGGCACTGTGGTTTACAAGATCCTTGCCAAACTGGCGGAATAACAAATGCACTCGCATTGGGCATAGCGGCCTCGTACACTCGGTCAATTCGTCGTTTTCAAGGTTGACCGCCTCGTGCTTTCCCGTCTCTTTGCCCTGCCCTGCTATTTTCTGATCGCCCTGCTCACGCTGCTGCCCCTTGCGCCAGCGCAAGCCGTGAGCCTGCCCGGCCTGCTGGGCAGCACCAACAAGACCCAGCCTCAGGCCGATGTGCCGCTGGGCCAGTCGCTGGACGAGGTGATCAAGACCCTGGAAAACGACCAGCAGCGCACCCAACTGCTGAGCGACCTGAAGAAGCTGCGCGAAGCCACGCAAAAAGCCCAGCCCGCTGCCGAACAAGGCGTGCTCGGCTTGATCGGCAGCACCCTGGCCGAGCTTGAAGCCCAGTTTTCCGGGGCCGACAGCCCGTTGGGGCGCTGGTCCAACGAGATCGACCTGGCCCAGGAAGAACTCACGGCACTGATGCTGCCGGCCACCGAATGGCTGCCGATCATTTTCGGTTTTGCCGTGATCCTGGCAGTGTGGAGCCTGCTGGCCGCCGCGCTGATCTGGCTCAGCCACCGTGTGCGTGAACGTTTCGGCCTGCCCGAAGAACTGCCGCAACACCCGCGTACCTGGGACATGGTGCGCTTCGCCCTGCGTAAACTGGGGCCGTGGCTGATTGCGTTGATCATCACGGTTTACCTCAGCTATGCACTGCCTTCGTCCCTGGGCAAATCCCTGGCGATGGTGCTGGCCTATGCGCTGGTGATCGGCACCTGTTTCTCGGCAATCTGCGTGATTGCCTTCTCGGTTCTCGACGGCCCACACCGTCACCGGGCCTTGTATATCCTGCGCCACCAGGCCTTCCGTCCGCTGTGGTGGATCGGCAGTTTTGCCGCCTTCGGTGAAGCCTTGAGCGACCCAAGGCTGGTTGCGGCGCTTGGCCAGCATCTGGCCCACACCGCCGCGACCGTCGCCAATGTGATGGCCGCGCTGTCCACCGGCGTGTTTATCCTGCGCTTCCGCCGCCCGATCGCGCACCTGATCCGCAACCAACCGCTGTCGCGCCGCCTTACACGCCGTGCCCTCACCGACACGCTCTCGATCATAGGCTCCTTCTGGTACATCCCGGCGTTGTTGCTGGTGGGCATCTCGCTGTTCGCCACCTTCCTGTCGGCCGGCGACACCAGCACCGCGCTGCGTCAATCGCTGCTGTGCACGGTATTGCTGGTGTTGTGCATGGTGATCAACGGGCTGGTGCGCCGCCATGCGCTCAAGCCGCAACGTGGGCATAAGCGCCACGCGCTGTACTCCGAGCGCCTGAAAAGCTTCGTCTACACCCTGGCCCATCTGGTGGTGTGGCTGGTGTTCATCGAGCTGGGCCTGCGCGTGTGGGGCTTGTCGATGATTCGCTTCACCGAAGGTGACGGCCATGAAGTCAGCGTCAAGCTGTTCGGCCTGGGCGGCACGCTGCTGTTTGCCTGGCTGATCTGGATCCTCAGCGACACCGCGATCCACCATGCCCTCACCCGCTCGCGCAAAGGCCTGGCCAATGCGCGTGCGCAGACCATGATGCCGCTGATCCGCAACGTGCTGTTCGTGACCATTTTTATCATCGCCGCCATCGTCGCCCTGGCGAACATGGGCATGAACGTCACGCCGCTGCTGGCCGGTGCCGGTGTGATCGGTATCGCCATCGGTTTTGGCGCACAGTCGCTGGTCGCGGACTTGATCACCGGCCTGTTCATCATCATCGAAGACTCCCTGGCGATTGATGACTACGTGGATGTCGGCGGCCACCTCGGCACTGTCGAAGGCCTGACCATCCGCACCGTCCGCCTGCGCGACATCGACGGCATCGTGCACACCATCCCGTTCAGTGAAATCAAGAGCATCAAGAACTACTCGCGGGAGTTCGGCTACGCGATCTTCCGGGTGGCGATCCCCTTCAACATGGAGATCGACGACGCCATCAAGCTGATGCGTGATGTCGGCCAGAAAATGCGCAACGACCCGCTGCAACGCCGCAACATCTGGTCGCCGCTGGAGATTCAAGGTGTGGAAAGCTTTGAGTCCGGCAGCGCGATCCTGCGGGCGCGCTTCAAGACTGCACCGATCAAGCAGTGGGAAGTGTCGCGGGCGTTCAACCTGTCACTCAAGCGTCATCTGGATGAAGCCGGGCTGGACCTGGCAACACCGCGCTTGAGCGTGCAGGTGGTGACCGCCGGTACGGTGCAGGAGAAAGATCAACAACAATAAACAAGGAGAGGTCTGTATGCGTTTAAACGGTCTGACACACCAATGGGTTTTCGGCATGCTGTGTGGGCTCGCCAGCAGCGCGGTGATTGCCGCCAGCAGCGGCCAGGATGCTGCCCGGGAAGAAATCGCCGCCCAGGCCAAAATCCTCGAACCGGCGTTGCTGCAAACCCGCCGCGATATTCACGCCCACCCCGAGTTGGGCAATACCGAAACCCGCACCGCCGAACTGGTCGCCAAACAACTGCGCGACCTGGGCCTTGACGTCAAAACCGGCGTGGCCCGCACCGGCGTGGTCGCCATCTTGAAAGGCGCGCTGCCCGGCCCGACCGTGGCCCTGCGTGCCGACATGGATGCGCTGCCGGTCAAGGAAGTCGCCGACCTGCCCTTCGCCTCCAAAGCCAAAGGCAGTTACCTGGGCAAGGAAGTCGACGTGATGCACGCCTGCGGCCACGATGCTCACACCGCCATTTTGCTGAGCACCGCAAAAATCCTCAGCGGCATGCGTGAGCGCCTGCCTGGCACCGTGGTGTTTTATTTCCAGCCGGCCGAAGAAGGCCCGAGCGACTTTATCCCCGACGGCAAAAACACCTGGGGCGCGAAAATGATGGTGCAGGAAGGTGTGATGAAAGCGCCCAAGCCGGACGCGGTGTTCGGCCTGCATGTCTGGGCCGGTGTGCCTGCCGGGCAGATCGCCTATCGGCCTGGCCCGACCCTGGCCAGCTCCGATGACCTGCGCATCAAGATCCTCGGCAAACAGACCCACGCCGGCCGCCCGTGGGACGGCATCGACCCGATCACCGTCGGCGCGCAGACCATTGTCGGTTTGCAGACCGTGGTGAGTCGGCGCACCGACATCTCGTCGTTTCCGTCGGTGGTGAGCATCGGCACCATCAACGGCGGCACCCGCTACAACATCATCCCCGAGTCGGTGGACATGAGCGGCACCATCCGTTCCTACGACTACGGTATTCGCCAGAAACTGCACGCGGACGTGCGCCAGACGGTGGAGAAAATCGCCGAAAGCGGTGGCGCCAAGGCCGAAGTCACGATCATCGAAAAATACGACCCGACCATCAACAACCCGGCACTCACCGAAAAAATGCTGCCAAGCCTGCGTTGGGCGGCCAAGGATGATGTGGTGCAAGGCCCACTGGTGGGCGGCGCCGAGGACTTCTCGTTTTACGCCAAGGAAGCGCCGGGGTTGTTTGTGTTTCTGGGGGTGACGCCGAGGGATCAGGACATGAGCAAAGCGGCGCCGAACCATAATCCGGGGTTCTTTGTGGATGAGTCGGCGTTGGTGGTGGGGGTGCGGACGCTGGCGTCGTTGGCGACGGATTATCTGTATACCAACACAAAGCAGTAGCGAAGCGCTTACTGTGGCGAGCGAGCTTGCTCCCTCGCCACAGTAAGCCCGCTCACAGTGCTCCGACGCATCAGTTGGCCAGCGCAGCGCCATCCATCTTCTGGCGCAGGCTCAACGGGCGCATGTCAGTCCAGACTTCCTCAATGTAAGCCAGGCATTCTTTCTTCAGGCCGCTCTTGCCCACGGTGCGCCAGCCTTCGGGCACCACTTTGTAGTCGGGCCAGATGGAATACTGTTCTTCGTGGTTGACCACTACCTGAAACAGGATGTCGTCGCGGTCAAATACTGAGGTCATTGCTGTTCTCCATCGCTAAAAAACTGGCTGCGCACCACGCGCAGCACTGATATCTGTAGAAACGTACCAGGCCCGCTAAAAATTAGAGGCTGGCGACGGCTGCCACCAGCGCACGCCCGAAGATCTCGGCCACGCGGTCGACTTCGGCGGCGGTGATCACCAGCGGCGGCAGGAAGCGCACCACGCTGCCGTGCCGGCCGCCCAGCTCCAGGATCAGGCCACGCTTGAGGCATTCGCGCTGCACCAGCGGTGCCAGTTGGCGATGCACCGGCGGGTGGCCCTGGATATCGGGCGTGCCGTTGGGGTCGACCAGCTCAACGCCCAGCATCAGCCCACGCCCACGAATATCGCCCAGGTGCGGGAAGTCGCGCTGCAGGATGCGCAGGTGCTCAGCCAGGCGCTCGCCCATGGCCGCCGCATGGCCGGCCAGGTCGTGTTCCTTGAGGTAGCGCATCACCGCCGAGCCCGCCGCCATCGCCATTTGATTACCCCGGAACGTTCCGGCATGCGCGCCCGGCAACCAGGTGTCGAGCCAGTCGCGATACACCACCACCGCCAGCGGCAAGCTGCCGCCAATGGCCTTGGACATCACCACAACATCCGGGATGATGCCGGCGTGTTCAAAGGCAAACATCTTGCCGGTACGACCGAAACCGCTCTGGATTTCATCCACGATCAAGGCCACACCGGCCTGCTCGGTGATGCGTCGCAGGCCGCGCAACCAGTCGAGATCGGCCGGGATCACACCGCCCTCGCCCTGCACCACCTCGACAATCACCGCCGCCGGCAACAGCACGCCGGCTTCCGGGTCGTTGAGCAGGTTTTCCAGGTAATGCAGGTTGACCCGCACGCCTTCTGCGCCGCCCAGCCCGAATGGGCAGCGGTAGTCATAGGGGTACGGCAAGAATTGCACGCCATTACCCAGCAGAGCGCCCAAGGGCTTTTTCGGCCCCAGGCTGCCCATCAGGCTCAGCGCGCCCTGGCTCATGCCGTGGTAACCGCCCTGGAACGACAGCACCGTGCTGCGACCCGTGGCAGTGCGCACCAGCTTCAGCGCGGCTTCCACCGCGTCAGTGCCGGTGGGGCCGCAAAACTGGATTTTCGCTTCTTGCGCAAGCTTTGCCGGCAGCAGGCCGAACAGGTCTTGGACGAACTGGTCCTTGACCGGCGTAGTGAGGTCGAGCGTATGCAGTGGCAGCTCGTCACTCAGCACCTGCTGGATGGCTGCGATCACCACCGGGTGGTTGTGGCCCAATGCCAAGGTGCCAGCACCGGCTAGGCAGTCGATAAAGCTACGGCCTTCGACGTCTTCCACATAGATGCCCTTGGCCCGCTTGAGCGCCAGCGGGATACGCCGAGGGTAGCTGCGGGCGTTGGACTCTTGCTGACGCTGGCGGGCCAGCAGTGGGGTTTCTTCGAAGTGGTAGAGCGTTTCCACCGGTGGTGCGTCTTCGATACGGCTGGTAGCGACTGACATCTCTCGATCCCTCAATACGCGGGTGGGGTGACCAAACGGGCGATCCGCGTATGTGCGGATTTCATGTTCTGGAGACGCACCAGCGCTGGGGGGATTTAGGGGGGTTGTGGTTTTTTGATGGGGGGCATATCCGTTTTTTAGGTAACGGCGGCCTAGGGTTCCGCCCTTACGGCGGGTCACTTTTGCAAGGACCGGAATGCCGGCCCAGTCAAAAGTAACCAAAAGGTCCTCGCCCCAACACTCGGTGCCTCGCTATGGCTCGGCATGCCCGCAATCCGACAGTGATTTGGGGGGCCGCCGCGATGGGCCATCCTTGGCCCAGCGCGGCTAAACCGGCATCCCTGCCGGTTTACCCCCCAAATCCCTGTCAGATTCCGGCCATC
>NZ_WKDB01000050.1:0-50946 GCF_021606215.1 Pseudomonas sp. PA-5-4B
GGGTCTTGGTGATCATCAGGTTTCGCTTATCGCAGTAGCCATGGCAGGGTCGGAACGGTCCGGTCTTATGTACATTTTCACGAGTTTGAGCAGGCCGTTGACCAGCCGGTTACGGTGACGGAAGAACATGCTGTTGCCCTGGAACTCGCACCCCAGGCGCAGCTTACTGGCATAGCCCTCCTGACCGCACTCGTACACCGGGATCTTGTGTGCAATACAGTAGTCGACATTGGTCAACCAGTAGCGAAAGTACAAACTGTACGCACGGCTGAACTCACGGTCATGCCCGAAAAACTTGTCGATCAGCCGATGCTGGTCCAACAGCACCAGGTTGAACGCCACCAGACGCTCATCCACCCAGTAAAGAGCACAGACCGCACGCCCTTGCAGCTGTTCAAGAATGCCGGTGAAATAACGCGCCGGCAGGCGTTCGAACTGCAAATCGGCGCGGCTGAGCGTGTCTTCGTACAGGCGCATCACCTCGGGCAACACATCATCAATAGTGTGCCGCCACTCGACCCGTGGGCCTGGCGCGCGCAACTTGCGGCGCAAGTCTTTGCGGGTCGCCTTGCACAGCGAGCCCAGGTAGGCGTCCACCGAGCCGTAAGGCACCGTCAACCACCCCCTGGGTAAGCTTGGCATACTCTGAAAGCCTGCCTGGCGGCAATTTTCTGCCCAGTCCAGGTCACTGGTCGGCACGTCTTTGACCGCCACCAGGCCAATCCCGAAGGTAGTGGCATCCTCGCGTGCCGCCTCCAGCAAATGCTTGATCAACAGTCGGCGCTGCCCCTGGGGCACGTGACTGGCGATGCCCGCATCGCAACGCTCGGCCACCGGCGAGCCAATGGCATACAACTGCAAGCGCAAAACACCCGGCCACAGTCGCTCCAGGCGCTCGGTAAAGCGCTTGCCGGCGCCCGACACCGTGGTGTCGAGGCGATAATAAGTGATGAACGCGGCGGCAACGGCCACCAGCGTTTCATCGTCGTAGACGGCCAGGTAACGCCACTTGAAATCATCGATCGCGGCGTTTTCCACGGCAACGTAAAAATCCCAATCCTCCAGGGCTGCGGGAAAGCAGTCATTCCAGGCGCAACGCGGGATGGCCCGGATAGTCGAGAAGGCTTGGGCGGTGATCACGTCTAGTCCTTAGGCTGAGGCCCGCTGTCGATAATCCACGGGCGCCTGCACAGCCGGGGCGGCGTGTTGCTCGACAAACTCTGCGCTCAACTCGATCACTCGGCGGTATTGCAGGTCGACGGTGATCATGTGGTAGCAGTTATCCAGCAGGATCTTGGTCACCGGGCCGCCCAGGTGGCGCTCGACATAATCGGCGTTCCAGCGGCTGGTGATGTCGTCCTCGATGGAGTGCAGCACCAGCGCCGGCACCTTGACCTCGGGCATGCGCTTTTTGACCACCGCGTTCATGCGGTGCAACTCGCGCACCGTGATGCCTTCCATGGTCAGTAAACCGGCCTCACTGCTTTCGCCTTCCTTCATCTGACGCTCGACGATCGCCCGCAGGCGCTCGTTCTTGATGCCGTAAGGCGGCTTCTCTTCGAAGCGACAGATGTGCACGCCGAACGGGATCTTCATCAGCAACGGCGTCAAAAACGCCAGCTTGTTAATGCTCCAGCCGTCGTACTTCAAGGTGGTCGAATACATCAGCAGCCCGGCCACTTGCCCAGGGTGCTCGGCGGCCACGTACATCGACATCACCGCGCCCATGGACAAGCCACCGACAAACACCTGCTCATGGCGCTGCTTGACCTGCGCAAAGGTCTTGCGCACGCCTTCGTACCAGTCCAGCCAGCCGGTGGCCTGCAGGTCGCTGTTATCGCCGCAGTGCCCAGCGAGTGTGGGCACATACACCGTGCAGTTACCCGCCTTGGCCAGGCCTTTGGCGACCTGGCGCAATTCCGTCGGGGTGCCGGTCAGGCCGTGGATCAACAGGATCCCGACCGGACCTTCACCGAGAACGAAGCCGGCATCACCTTCACCGAGGTCGATCCCGATGTTGTTCACCGCTTGGTCGCCCGCACCAGCAGTTGCTCGAGGAGTTTCAGGCCCAGGTCGATTTCCGGGTAGCTGATTTCCAGGGACGGTGCCAGGGTGATCACGTTTTTGTAGTAGCCGCCCACGTCGAGGATCAGGCCGAGTTTCTGGCCATCGACGATCATGTCGCCCTTCATGCCTTCTTCGACCATGTAGTCCAGGGTCGCCTTATCCGGCGTGAAGCCATCCGGGCCGCAGATTTCGCAGCGCAGGGCCAGGCCCAGGCCATCGACGTCGCCGATGATCGGGAAACGTTTCTGCAGGTCTTGCAGGCCTTCCAGGAAGTATTTGCCCTTGGCCATGACCATTGCGCCGTAGTCGACTTCGCTGGTCATCTTGAACATTTCCAGGCCTACCGCCGTACCCAGTGGGTTGGAGGCGAAGGTGGAGTGGGTCGAACCTGGCGGGAAGACCTTCGGGTTGATCAGTTCTTCACGCGCCCAGATGCCGCCCAGCGGGTTGAGGCCGTTGGTCAGCGCCTTACCGAAGACGATCACGTCCGGCTGTACGTCGAAGTGTTCGATCGACCACAGTTTGCCGGTACGGTAGAAGCCCATCTGGATTTCGTCGGACACCATCAGGATGCCGTGCTGATCCAGCACTTGCTTCAATTCGCGGTAGAAGTTCATCGGCGGGATCACGTAGCCGCCGGTGCCCTGGATCGGCTCGACGTAGAACGCTGCGTATTCGCACTGGTTGGTTTTCGGGTCCCAGACGCCGTTGTATTCGGTCTCGAACAGCCGCGCGAATTGCTGCACGCAGTGGCTGCCGTATTCTTCTTTGGTCATGCCCTTAGGGCCGCGGAAGTGGTACGGAAACGGGATGAAGTTGGCGCGCTCGCCAAAATGGCCGTAGCGGCGACGGTAGCGGAAGCTCGAGGTGATCGACGAAGCGCCGAGGGTACGACCGTGGTAGCCGCCTTCGAAGGCGAACATCAGGCTCTTGCCGTTGGAGGCGTTACGCACCACTTTCAGCGAGTCTTCGATCGACTGCGAACCGCCGACGTTGAAGTGCACGCGACCGTCGAGGCCGAATTTGTTCTTGGCATCGACCGCGATCATTTCCGACAGCTCGATCTTGCCTTTGTGCAGGTACTGGCTGGCGATTTGCGGCAGGGTGTCGATCTGCTGTTTCAGCGCGTTATTCAAGCGCGGGTTGGCGTAGCCGAAGTTAACGGCCGAGTACCACATTTGCAGGTCGAGGTAGGCCTGGTCTTCGGTGTCCCACACGTAGGAGCCTTCGCAACGGCTGAAAATACGCGGCGGCTCGATGTAGTGAACGGTGTCGCCGTAGGAGCAGTATTTGGCTTCTTTATCCAGAAGAATCTGGTCTTCGGCGGTAGCGATACGAATATCAGACATGGTGGAAGAGTTCCTGATTTTCAACAGAGAGGTCGGCGGCAAAGGTGCCGGAGTTAGCGGCGATGCCTTGTGGCAAAGCGGTCAGCAGTGCGGGCAATTCGGCAAAGGTGTCGAAGCGCGCATGGGGAATGTTGTTGGCTTCGCAGTACTTGGCGAGGCTGCCTTTGGCGAAGACGAAGTCGGCGGTTGAAGCCACGCACATGTCGGACTTGCCGTCGCCGATCACCAGCACGCGCTTGTTGCGCGGCGTGGATTTGCACTTGCAGTTGCCGGAGGCGGCGCGGCAGGCATCGCTGGAATACGGGAAGTCGATGCGCCAGCTGTTCTGGTCGACCTGGCGCAGGCGGTTGGCGAGGATCGGCAGCAAGGTCACGTAGTTGCGCGACAGAATGCGCGCGATGCCTTGCTCGATGCCGTCGCTGACCACTTCGATGGTCGCGCCCAGGCCCATGACGTGATCGACAAAGTCCGGGAAGTCCGGGTCGATTTCAACGCTGTCGAAATACGCCAGCAGTTCAGCCGGGGTGGCCTTGATCAGCGCCAGTTGACGGCTCAGGCATTCGCGGGAACCGATATGCCCATCCAGCCATTCCTGTTCGATGGTTTCCCACTCAGGGCCGGCGAAGCGCTGGAGGACGTTGTCGATGACGTCGGTGGGGGTGATGGTCCCGTCGAAGTCGCACACGATATGCCACTGGATCATTGCGTTTACCTGGAAGAGGAGCGCTCTGTGCGCTTGTGCCAGGGGTATTGCAGAGACTGTGCCAACTGGCCAAAGCCCAGCGGGGCTGGGGTTTTGGTCGATAAACAGGGTGATTTGTGTCGCAGGAGCTACAATTTTTGTAGCTTGCTACAAACAAGATGAGTGCTTGCCTCAGGGAGGCTCTTCGCGCGTGAATGCGCGAAGGTTCAGATAAGGAAACGCTCCATGTTCAAGGTTACTTCTGCTGTATTCGCCGGTTTGCTGGGGCTGTGGAGCTTTTCCAGCTCGGTATTGGCCGAAGGTATTACCGGCGAAGTCGGCGCGGGCGTCAGCTATGAGCCTCATGACCCGACAGGCAGCCGCTACGAAACCCGGCCGATTCCTTATTTCGATCTGGATTGGGGCAATGTGAGCCTGGGCACCGACGACGGCCTGACCTGGAGCGCACTCAATACCAACGGTTTCACCGCCGGCCCGTATATCAATTACCTGCCGGGCCGCACGGCCAACGGTTCACTGCGTGGGTTGCGGGATGTGCCGGACATGGCCGAAGTCGGGGGGTTCGTCCAATACTCACCGGCCGAGTTCTGGCGCGTATACGCCCAGGTTGGCCAAGCCGTCGGCGGCTCGCGTGACCAAAGTGGCGTGCTCGGCAAACTGGGCGGCGAGTTGGGCTACCCGCTGGGCGGCGGTATTATCGGCAGCACTGGCTTGATGGCGCATTTTGCTGATGCGCGCCAGACCCAGGCGTTTTTTGGCGTTGATGATAAAGAGTCCGTTGCGTCTGGCATCCGCACCTATAACGCCAGCGCAGGCTTTCAGAACCTGACGCTGACCGAGAGCTTCGAATTCCCACTGGACAGCCACTGGTCACTGTTGACCAGCGCCAGTTGGACTCGCCTGGTGGGGTCGGCGGCGAACAGCACCATCGTCAAAGAGACCGGCAAGGTAAACCAGGGCCAGGTCCAGACGGCGATCAGCTACAAGTTCGACTGACGCATCCTGTGACGCTCTGCGTCATAACTTCAAGGGCAGGACGCGGAGCGTCCGGGGCGGCGTTCCCACGCAGAGCAAGGGAACGATCATCAGGCCTTGGCTTCCTGGATGATCTGACGAATAGCCCCGACAAAGGCTTCAGCCGGCTGCCCACCGCTGACCGCGTACTGGTCGTTGAACACGATGGTGGGTACTGAAGTCACACCGCGTGTAATCCACAACTCTTCCTGCTCACGGACTTCAGCAGCGTACTCGTCAGACGCCAGAATTTCAGCCGCGCGCTTGATATCCAACCCAACACTTTCGACGATGATCGCCAGCGTCGCGTGGTCGGACGGGTCTTGCCCATCACTGAAATACGCCTTGAACAGCGCTTCCTTGAGGTTGTACTGCAACCCTTCAAGCCCCGCCCAATGCAGCAACCGGTGCGCATCGAAGGTGTTGTAGATACGGCTGTGCCCGTCCGTGCGAAAGGCAAAGCCCAGCGCCGCGCCCATGTCGCGGATACGCTCACGGTTGGCCTGGGATTGCTCGGCGGTGGAGCCGTACTTTTCGGTGATGTGCTCGACGATGTTCTGCCCTTCGGCCGGCATCTTCGGGTTCAGCTCAAACGGCTGGAAATGAATCTCGGCCTGCACCTCGCTACCCAGTTGGTCGAGGGCTTCGGTCAGGCCGCGCAGGCCGATGATGCACCAGGGGCAAGACACGTCGCTGACGAAATCGATTTTCAGGGGAGTACTCATGGTAGGCAACCTCGCTGGCATTAATGTGCGCCATAAAGGTTGCACCATACACCAACTTCACAGCACCTTCGAAGGCTCGCCCAGATCAATCTGCGCCCAATGCGCGGCATCTTCGCGATGGGCTTTCAGATACGGCAACACAGCCGTCAGCAGCGGTGCCTTGAAGGCTTCCTGGAAGCGGTGGGCCATGCCCGGTATGAGCTTCAGCTGGCTGCCCTGGATATGCGCGGCCAGGTGTACGCCGTGCATCACCGGCAACAACGGGTCGGCGGTGCCGTGCACCACCAGGGTCGGCACGCGCAATTGGTTAAGCAAAGGCACGCGGCTCGGCTCAGCCAAAATCGCCATGATCTGACGCTTCACGCCGTCCGGGTTGAAGGCGCGGTCGTAGGACAGCGCGGCCTGGTGCAGCAGCGCCTGGCGATCATCTTTCACGTTGGGGCTGCCCAGGGCTGCGAGTAAATCGGCTTGTTGCTCCAGCGCCACTTCACGGTTTGGCGCGCTGCGCCGCGACAGCAACTGCACCAACGCCGCATTGGGCGCCGGCAAGCCTTCGGCGCCGGAACTGGTCATCACCAGCGTCAGGCTTTCGACCCGCTGTGGCGCCATGGCTGCCAGGTGCTGGGCGATCATGCCGCCCATACTCGCGCCCAGCACGTGGAATTGCTGAATCTGCAGCGCGTCCATCAAGCCCAATGCATCGTCGGCCATGTCGGTCAGCGTGTACGGCGCCGCCACCGGTAAACCGAGCTTGTAGCGCAGCACTTCGAACGTCAGGTTGGCGCTGGCGGGAGCCTGGCGCCAGGTGGACAAACCAACGTCACGGTTGTCGTAGCGGATCACTCGAAAACCCTGTTCACACAAGGCCACCACCACTTCATCCGGCCAGTGGATCAACTGCCCGCCCAGGCCCATGACCAACAGCAACGCCGGGTCCGACGCTCGGCCGATGCTCTGATAGGCGATGCTGACTTTTTCCAGGTCGACCGTTTGGGTCGGGACATTGACATCACATCGAGAAGCCGCAAAAGACGGCAGGCCGAACACTAGAGCGGCCAATAAAAACAACACGCGCATGAAAAACACCGAAACGCAGAACCCCAGTAGAGCGCGAGTCTGATGAAGTTTGTACAAGCGCGCTGCCACAGTTGCGTGACAGTTTGATGAAGTGCGCCCAACGGTCATGGTCGACATGACTGGCAACATGAGACAAACTCACGATATATCTAATCATCACAAATTATCTTCATGGAGCGCCCGTGCTCGAAATCCGCCACCTCAAGACCCTGCACGCATTGCGCGAAGCCGACAGCCTGGTCGAAGCCGCCGAACGCCTGCACCTGACGCAATCGGCGCTGTCCCACCAGTTCAAAGAACTGGAAGAGCGCCTGGGCATGCCGCTGTTCGTGCGCAAAACCAAACCGTTGCGCTTCACCAGCGCCGGCTTGCGCCTGCTGCAACTGGCCGATGCCACCCTGCCCTTGTTGCGCGGCGCCGAGCGTGACATTGCGCGTTTGGCCGGTGGCACCGCCGGGCGCTTGCACATGGCGATCGAATGCCACAGCTGCTTCCAGTGGCTGATGCCGACCATCGACCAGTTCCGCGATGCCTGGCCGGAAGTCGAACTGGACCTGGCCTCAGGCTTTGCCTTCGCGCCGCTGCCGGCCCTGGCCCGTGGCGACCTGGACCTGGTGGTGACCTCCGACCCGCTGGAACTGCCGGGCATCACCTATGTGCCCTTGTTTACCTACGAAGCCATGTTGGCCGTGGCCAACCAGCATGCGCTGGCGAACAAGTCGTACATCGTGCCGCAAGACTTGCTCAGCGAAACCCTGATCACCTACCCGGTTGAGCGCGACCGCCTGGATATTTTCACGCGTTTCCTGGAACCGGCCGACGTGGAGCCGGCCCAGGTGCGCACCTCGGAGCTGACGGTGATGATGATGCAATTGGTCGCCAGCGGCCGTGGCGTGTGCGGCATGCCCCATTGGGCGCTGCATGAATACAGCGCGCGTGGGTATGTGAAGGCCAAGCGTTTGGGCGAAAAAGGCTTGTTCGCGACGTTGTATGCGGGGATCCGTGCGGACATGCTGGATGCGCCGTATATGCGCGACTTCTTGCTGACGGCGAAAGACACGTCGTTTTCGACCTTGGATGGAGTCAGCGCCGTGCGTTAATCACGCACAAAGGTGAACACAATGAGGACTCTAATGTGGGAGCTGGCTTGTCGAATCGTCGCACCGCTGCGATGCAGACACCTCGGTGTGTCAGGTACACAGAGTTGATGCTATCGCAGCGGTGCGACGATTCGACAAGCCAGCTCCCACACAGAACTATGGTTCCCCTATGGAATTTCAGTCGCCTTTGAGTTCACGCCACATGTGGACCTTGTCGAAATACTCGATCCCCACCCGCACCGCCAACGGCTCCAGGCCGTATTGAATAAAACCGCAGCGCTGGTACAGCGCGAAGGCTGCGTCGTTGCCGGCGGTGACGGTCAGTTGGATCAGTTTGACGCCGGGCTGGCGTCGCGCGGCATCGAGCGCCGCCTCCAGCAACTCACGGCCCAGGCCCTTGCGCTGATAAGCCTCGGTCACGAACATGCCGAACAGCGTGACTTTGTGCCGCGCCTTTTCCCGGGGTTCAAAGGCCAGGCCGACAATCCCGGCCAAGGTGTCAGCCGCGAACGCGCCGAGTACCCGGTCCAACGGATTGTCCAGGCGCTTTTCCCACCAACTCATTGGCATCCGCGCGCGCTCGGCGACGCTGGAGGTAAACGCTTGGGGATAGGCGCCGTAGGCCTCAAGCATCAGCGCTCGATATGCCTCGGCGTCGTGGGCACCCAGTGGGCGAATCAGCATGCGGTGAGCGACTTTCGGTAAAACGGCAGGATCAAATCCCGCGTTAAAGGCGCCAGGTGCAAGCCGCCGTCACCGGCCGGGTCGATCCAGCGCACTTCTTCAATCTCGGCAGCGGGCGTCACCGGCACATCAATGTGCACCTGGAACAACTCGGCGTGCACCGTAAAACCCGGTTCGTTGGCGGCAGGCGCCGAGAAGTGGCCCAAGTACACGGCATCACTCGGTTTGATACACAGGTTCAGTTCTTCGTACAGCTCACGGGCCAGCGCCTCGCCGGGTTGCTCATCGGCGTCGATCTTGCCGCCGGGCTGCATGAACGCCTGGGTGCCACGTTTGCGTACCAGCAGGGTTTGACCGTCGCTGCCGATCAGCAGGGCGGCGGCAATTCGAATAGTGGAAATGCTCATGAAAGAATCGGTGTCTCTTCAGGTTGTTTGATAAATACGCTGTATTTCGCGCCTTCCATCGCCTCGAACGCAATCAGCTTGTCCACCAGCGGCAGATTCAACACCTTGCCGGCGTTAAGCAACAGCATGCCGTTATCGGCATTGAGGTTGCGGGCCAGCACCATGCCGGCTTCCAGCTCTCGGGTGGAGAGGACCTTGACGCTGGGGTCGCCCAAGGTCACATCGCTGAGGAAGGCCGCGCAGGCCTGCACGAAGTCTTCCACCAGCTCCGGATCGTAAAGACGACCGGCGTACTTGCGGATATACAGCAACGCTTCGTCGCTGTTCAGATGCCGTTCAAGGATCAAGCCTTTTTGCAGTTCGATGAAGTCCACTGCCAGTTTAAGCAGGCGCGAGCCGGGCGGGATCGCATCGCCCTTGAGGTGATCGGGAAACCCTGTACCGTCCCAACGCTCCTGGTGGTGGCGAATGATCCGCGCCGCATCCTTCATCGGTTCCAGGGTCATCAGCAGCGATTCGCTCTGGGTCGGGTACTCGCGATACAGGCCACGGTCGGTGCTGTGCAGCTTGTCCGACGGCGCAACCATCATGCTGTCGCTCCAGCTCAGCTTGCCAATGTTGTACAGCGCAGCGGCCATGGTCAGGTCGCGGGTGCTGGCTTCGTCGATGGACTGGGCCGCGCAGTAGACCCGGATCAGTTCGATCAAGGCGCGGTTGGTCTGTTTGTCCTTGGGCAAGCGCAGGTTGGCCAACAGCGAAAACACTTCGGTACCGGTCACGTAGCTGCGCTTGAGCTCGTCGTAGGCCAGATCGAGCATGTCGGCGGTCTGTTGCAGCTCGCTGGTACGGGCTGCCACGCGCTTTTCCAGGTTGGCGTTCAACACCTTGAGCTGATCATTCTGCTCATGGGCCAGGCGCTCCAGGCGCTGATGCTCCAGGGCCTGGCGCAACACCAGCGGCAGTTCTTCGTCATTCCAGGGTTTGCTGATGTAACGGTGAATCTGCCCTTCGTTGATCGCCTTGATGATCGTCGCAAGGTCAGCATAGCCGGTCAACAGGATGCGGCTGGTGGCCGGGTACAGCCGGTGGACTTCAGCCAGCAACTGCGCGCCGTCCATGCCGGGCATGCGCGCGTCGCTCATCACCAGGTCGATGGGCTGGGCCGCCATGATCTCCAGGGCCTGGGCGCCGCTGCCGGCGAGTACGACATTGAAGGGTTGGCCGCGCAACAGGCGGCGCAGGCTGTTGAGGATCGATTCTTCATCATCAACCAGCAGAATCGTGGGTGGGGTCGCAAGCTGTTCATCCATGGTTACTGCGCCTTAAAAATAAACGTAATAGAGCTAAATTGAACCCTGGTATCCCGCCGCGTTTCTGCGCTTGATGCACGCAGCCACGCAGCTGATTTGACGCCAACTTGCCGTCGATTTCAAGGGAACTCAACTATGCTGTCTCAACCGGTACGTACTCCTCCCGGATGTCAAACCAAGGAAGGAAGTGTTATGCCATCAACCCTGTTGCCAATGCAGAGTGCGCCATGAAGCCGGATTCAGGGCGGGCCAACCGACGCATTCTGATCGTGGATGACACCGCCTCTATCCACGAAGATTTCCGCAAGATTCTGTGCGCCAATCCCAACGATGCCCCCTCACTGGACAGCCTGGAAGAAGCCCTGTTCGGCACCGCGGCGCCGGTGCGCCAGGCGTTTTTGCTGGATTCGGCCTATCAGGGCCAGGAGGCCCTTGCCCTGGTGAACAAAGCCCTGGCGGACGGTGCGCCCTACGCCATGGTGTTTATCGACATGCGCATGCCGCCCGGCTGGGATGGCCTGCACACCATCGAACAGTTGTGGAACGTCGACCCCAACCTGCAGGTTGCCCTGTGCACCGCCTACTCCGATTACTCCTTTGAGGCCATCGAAGCGCGATTGAAGTACAACGACCAGCTACTGATCCTGAAAAAACCCTTTGACCACCTGGAAATCCGCCAGATGGCCAGCGCCCTGACCTGGAAATGGCAGCTCGCCCAAGACGTCGCCCTCAAGGTACTGGGCCTGGAGCGCACCATTGAAGAACGCGTGCAGGAACTGCTCAAAGTGTCGCACCTGTTGCAATACGACGCGCTCACGCAGTTGCCCAACAGCACGTTGCTGGGTGACCGCCTGACCCAGGCCATCGCCTTGGGCCGACGGCATGACACACAACTGGCGGTGATATTTATCGGGCTCGACCGCTTCAAGCGCATCAACAATGCCTTGGGGTATCCGGCGGGCGACGAGGTGCTCCAGCAGGTCAGCCAGAGCCTGGTGGCGACGGTGCGAGACTCGGATTCAGTGTTTCGCTACGGGGCCGACGAGTTTGTGATTCTGCTCAACGATATCCAGCACCCGCAACAAACCCAGCATATTGCGCAAAAGTTGCTCACGGCCGTGCGCACAACCCGCCACGTCGCCGGGCACGACCTGAGCGTCACCGCCAGCCTGGGCATCAGTATTTACCCCAATGACAGCAGCACGGCGGTGGAACTGATCAAACATGCCGAAACCGCCATGCACACCAGCAAGGAGCGTGGCCCGGGTGATTTCAGCTTTTATACCGAGACCATGAACCTGCGCGCGCAACACCAGCAAGGCCTGGAAAGCGCGATCCGCCAGGCCCTGGAGCGTGACGAGTTCGTGCTGCACTACCAACCGAAACTGGAATTGAAAACCGGCAAAATCGTCGGTGCCGAAGCCTTGATACGTTGGTTTGCGCCGCGCGCCGGATGGGTCAGTCCGTCTGAGTTCATTCCGGTGGCCGAAGACAGTGGGCTGATAGTGCCCTTGACCCAGTGGGTACTGCGCCGGGCCTGCGAGCAAGGGCAAGCCTGGCGCGCCATGGGCTTGAGCCCGTTGTGCATCTCGGTGAACGTCTCGGCCATCGACTTTCGCCAGCGGGACTTTACCGACAACCTGGCCGAGATACTCACACAGACCGGCCTGCCGCCTGCCCAATTGGAGTTGGAAATCACCGAAAGCGTGTTGATGCAGAATGTCGATGACACCGTCGCCACCTTGAACACCATCAAGGCCATGGGCGTGCGTCTGGCCCTGGATGACTTCGGCACCGGTTATTCCAGCCTCAGCTACCTGCGGCGCTTTTCCATCGACGTGCTGAAAATCGACCAATCTTTCGTACGCGGCATGAGCGTAAATAGCCAGGACGCGCAACTGATCAGCGCTATCATCGGCATGGGCAAAAGTCTGAACATGAGCATCATTGCCGAAGGCGTGGAGACGATCGAACAACTGAACTTCCTGCAAGCTCAGCGGTGCGAAGAAGGCCAGGGTTTTCTATTCAGCAAAGCCGTGCCCCCAAAGGATTTTGCGCAGTTGATGCAAGCCGGTCACCCTGCCCTGATGCCCGATCAATAGCCGATTGCAAGGAGTGCTCGCTTGAGCGAAGTATCAACCCAAGGGCTCATTTTCACCTTATGGTTAGGCGCGAGTCTGCCACTGGCAGCCGCACCGCTGGACGAGGCACTCAAACCCTTGCCGGGCGTGCCGACGCTGGACCCGGCCAAAGTCGAACTGGGCCGGCAACTGTTCAATGAGCCAAGCCTGTCAGCCAACAACACCCTGTCCTGCGCCAGTTGCCATCGCCTGGAGTCCGGCGGCGCCGACGACAAGCCGTTTTCGATCGGTTTTGACGGCAAACCGGTAGAGGTCAACACCCCATCGGTGTTCAACGCCAGCCTGAATTTCAAACAGTTCTGGAATGGTCGTGTCGACACGCTGGAGGCGCAAGTCGAACACGTGGTCACCAGCACGGCAGAAATGGGCAGCGACTGGAAAACCGTGGTGCAGAACCTCGCCGCCGTGCCCGCCTACCAGAGCGCATTCCAGCAAACCTATCCCGATGGGGTCACCGCAGCCAATGTGCAAAACGCCCTGGCCACCTATGAGCGCACGCTGCTCACGCCCGACTCACGGTTTGACCAATACTTGAAGGGCAATACGGAGATCCTGACCCTCAAGGAAAAGTACGGCTACCAGCGTTTCAAAGATTACGGCTGTATCGCCTGCCACCAGGGTGTGAACATCGGCGGCAACATGTTTCAAAAATTCGGCGTGATGGCTGACTACTTCAAGGACCGCGGCAACCCGGTCGAGTCGGACCTGGGGCGTTACCTGTTGACCAAGGATGAAGAGGACCGCTATGTGTTCAAGGTGCCCAGCCTGCGTAATGTGGCGGTCACCGCTCCCTACTTTCACGACGCTTCGGCCAAGAGCCTGGAAGAGGCTGTGGACGTGATGTTCAAGTATCAGCTGGGGCGCACTCCGACCCAGGAAGACAAGGACCTGATCATCCTGTTTCTCAAGACCCTGACTGGCCAATGGGCGGGCAAGCCGTTATGAGCCGACTGCCGAGCCTTTCCCGCCGTCGTATCAGTCAGCTGTTGCTGGGGTTGATGACCCTGCTGCTGGCCTCGACCCTGGTCTTTTTGTACCTCATGTCCTCCCGCGACCAAACAGCCAGCTACACCCAGTCACGGGACCTGATCCGCCAGCTCCAGCAACTCAACGCACAATGGGACAGCGAAGTGCTCAAGGCCCGGATTGCGATTACCCACAACTACGATCCGCTGGTGACACCGCTCACCGAAATGACGCGTATATGGGCCGAACTTAGCAGCCGCAGCACCTACCACAACAGCGTCGACCTGCCCCGTTGGCGCACCATCCAGCTAGCGTATGAAACCGCCATCCAGGAAAAGGCGCGGCTGGTAGACCGGTTCAAATCCCACAATGCGGTGCTGCGCAACTCGCTGGCGTTTCTGCCGACCGCTGAAGACGATATCCAGGCCCAGTTCAATCGTGTTGACGATGGAGGGCGGCTGCAACTGCAAAGCGTGGCCACCGACACCTACGACCTGCTGCTCAGCAGCCTGGAGTTCGCCCAGGTCACCAGCGACGACCGCGCCGCCGATATTCTGGTGGGCCTGGGCAAACTGGAAATTAACAAGGAACGCCTGCCCATTGAGTTCCAGGCCCCGGTCGAGATCCTCAGCAACCACATTTCGCTGATCCTGCGCGAGCAACCGGTGGTCAACAGCCTCCTCGAACGAATTGCCGCAGTGCCCGTGGCCGAGCGCCTGGATGACTTGACCACCCACCTCAACCAGGACCAGCAGGCGGCCGACCTCATTGATCATCAATACCACCGCTACCTGTTGATTTTCTCAACCTTGCTGGTGGTGTTGCTGCTGTACCTGGCGGTACGCCTGTTGCGCAGTTTCGCCGAGATCAACCGGATCAATCGTGCCTTGCAGGCCGCCAACGAAACCCTGGAACAAAGGGTGGAGCGGCGCACGCAACAGCTCAAGGACGCCCAGAGCGAGCTGATGGACAGCGCCCGCCAGGCGGGCATGGCGGAAATCGCCACGAACGTGCTGCACAACGTCGGCAACGTGCTCAACAGTGTGAACATTTCCGCCGACCTGGTGGGGCGTAAATTGCGCAACAGCAAGGCCCAGGGCCTGGGCAAAGCCATGCAATTGATCAACGCGCATCAGGGCGACCTGGGCACCTTCCTCAGCGAGGATGAAAAGGGCAAGTTGCTGCCGGGCTACCTGAACCAATTGGTCGAAGCGATTGCAGTCGAACAGCAAGACATGAGCGAGGAACTGACGCAACTGAGCAAAAGCGTTGACCACATCAAGGACATCGTCTCGACCCAGCAATCCTATGCCGGCGCCTCCACACTGCTCGAACCCGTCAACATCAGCGCGTTGATGGAAGACGCCCTGCGCATGAACGCCGGCGCTTTGAGCCGTCATCACGTCACGGTGGTCAAGGAGTACGCGCAAGTACCGGAGATTCTGGGCGACAAACACCGGCTGTTGCTGATCATGGTCAACCTGATCAGCAACGCCAAGTACGCCATGTCCAACCTCAGTGACCGGCCACGGCAAATGACCCTGACCGTGCAACCGGCGGCTGAAGAGACGCTGAAAATCAGTGTAAGGGACGATGGCGAGGGCATACCCGCCGAGAACATGACCCGGATATTCACCCACGGCTTCACCACGCGCAAAGAAGGCCACGGCTTCGGCCTGCACAGCTGCGCCCTGGCCGCCGTGGAAATGCACGGCCAACTCAGCGCCCACAGCGATGGGCCAGGCCTTGGCGCAGTGTTTACCTTGACGATTCCTCTTACCCTTGCCGGAACTGCCCCATGAACCAGACTCCCAACCGGCGCATTCTGTTGATTGATGACACACCGTCAATTCATGAAGACTTTCGCAAGATTCTGATGCCGAGCGTGGCCGCCACCCCTGCACTGGACGACCTGGAATCAGCGCTGTTCGGCGCCGCCGCCACGCCTCAGGCTCAGGTATTTGACCTGCATTCGGCGTACGGCGGCGAAGAAGGCCTGGGCTTGCTGACCACGGCCATGGCAGAACAACGGCCCTATGCGCTGGCTTTTGTGGACATGCGCATGCCCCAGGGCTGGGACGGCGCGAAGACCATCGAGGCATTGTGGAAGGTCGACCCCGACCTGCAAGTGGTGGTGTGCACCGCGTACTCGGATTACTCCTGGGAGGACCTGCTCTTTCGCCTGCACGCCCATGACCGCTTGCTGATCCTGAAAAAACCCTTCGACAACATTGAGGTCCAGCAAATGGCCAACACCTTGGCCAACAAGTGGGACATGGCCCGTCGCGCCGCCTTGCAAACCTCCCACCTGGAACAGCTGGTGGAACAACGTACCCAGGCGCTGCAACTGGAAATCGACGAGCGCAAGCACTTGGAAAGCCAGCTGGTGCAGTCGGAAAAGCTCGCGTCGCTGGGTCAGCTTGCCGCCGGTGTCGCCCATGAGATCAACAACCCGGTAGGCTTCATTTCGTCCAACCTCAGCACCCTCGATGGCTACTTCAACCAGCTGCAACAGATGCTTGAAGCTTATCGACACAGCGAGGAAATAATCGCTTCGCAACCACAGCGCGACCAGCTAAAGGCTTTGCGCACGACGTTGGAGCTGGACTTTCTCAAGGAGGACATCCCGATCCTGATCCGCGAATCCAAGGATGGCATTGGCCGCGTGGTGCAAATCGTCAAAGACCTGAAAAATTTTTCGCGGGTGGACAACGACCAGACCTGGCAATTCACCAACCTGCAACAAGGCATTGATTCGACGCTGAACATCGTCGCCAGCGAACTGAAGTACAGGGCTGATGTGGTCAAGCACTACATGCCGCTGCCGGACATAGAGTGCCTGGCGTCGCAGCTCAATCAAGTGGTGATGAATCTGGTAATCAATGCCGCACAAGCCATGGGCCCGGAACGCGGCACCATTACCATCAGCAACGGCGTGGAAGGTGAGAACATCTGGCTGGAAGTGGCGGACGACGGCTGTGGCATTGCGCCGGAAACCGTGCAGAAGATTTTCGACCCCTTCTTCACCACCAAACCCGTCGGCGAAGGCACTGGCCTGGGGTTGTCACTCTCCTACGGCATCGTCAAGAAACACCGGGGCTCAATCTCGGTCAGCAGTGAGTTGGGCAAGGGCACAACCTTTCGGGTGGTGCTGCCGATTCGGCAAACGGCGGCGTAGGGCACGCCGCCGAGTCGGGGTTATGCATCCGCCTTTTTTGGGCTGGACCCAAACGAAGCGAAACGCTTGTTGAACCCGGCGATCCGGCCTTCGACCTGGGTCTTTCGCTGCTGGCCGGTGTAGATCGGGTGCGAGGCGCTGGACACATCAAGCGGGATATACGGGTAAGTGTTGCCGTCACTGTGTGTATGGGTGCGGTCGCTGTCGGCGGTGGAGCCGATCAGGAAGAACACGTCGGCGGCGGTGTCGTGGAACAGCACAGTGCGGTAGTCGGGATGGATACCAGCTTTCATAAGGCCTCCGGGGCGTCTGGGTGCAATTCAAGTGTTATACAGTAACACTAATCATGCACTCAAACGAGAACCGATTTCAATAAGAATAGGCCGACTGCTTCTATGCCGCTTCCTGGAAGTCCATTTCCGGGGGTTGTTTCGAGAAACCGCGCGTTAGAAAGCCCAGGTACACCAGGCCAATCGCCAACCACACCGCGCCCAGGTAAATCGCCAGGTGATCGAGGCTGACCATCAGCCACACGTCCGCGAGCAAGCCGATGGTCGGGAATACCAGGAACAGGATCACCTCACGCACACCGCGCTGTTTGGCGCCGATCCAGTAGTGAAAGATCACCGACAGGTTCACCAGGCTGAACGCCAGGAACGCACCGAAGTTGATGAACGAAGTTGAGGTGGTCACGTCGAGCTTCAACGCCAGCAAGGCCACCACCGCACACAACAGGATGCTGTTGACCGGCGTGCCGAAGCGCGCATGCAAGGTGCCGAAGAACGACTTGGGCAACACACCGTCACGGCCCATGGCAAACAACAGCCGCGAACCGCTGGCCTGGGCCGACAGCCCCGAGGCGAACTGGCCGACGATCAGGCCGATCAGGAAGATCGACACAAACAGGTCGCCGCCCACGTTGCGGGCAATCTCGTAGGCCGCCGAATCCACATCGGCGAATTCGAACGACGGGTGGGCGATCTGCACGAAGTACGACACGCCGACGAAGATCAGGCCGCCGATCAGGGTTATGAGCATGATTGCCCGTGGGATGGTACGGCGCGGGTCGCGGGTTTCTTCGGTGAGGGTACTGACCGCATCAAAGCCCAGGAACGAATAGCAGGCGATGGCCGCGCCGCTCATGATCAGCGGCATGTGCATCTGGCCGTTGAAGAACGGGGCGATGGTCCATAGCGGCTTGCTCGCGTCACCGCCGATGTAGTGGATGCACAGCGCGACAAACGCGATCAGCACCAGAAATTGCACCAGCATCAGCAGCGCGTTGATGCCGTTGGCGAGCTTCAACCCGATGATATTGATTGCCGTGGTGATACCGATAAAGGCCAGCACCCACACCCACTGCGGCACCGCCGGGAACGCCGAATGCAGGTACGCAGCGCCGATCAGCCAGATGGCCATGGGCAGGAACAGGTAGTCGAGCAACACCGCCCAACCGGCGATAAAGCCCAGCTTGGGGCTGATGGCCTTGCGCACATAGCTGTAGGCGGAACCGGCCACCGGGAATGCCGAGGCCATGCGCCCGTAGCTCATGGCGGTAAAGAACATCGCCACCAGGGCCGCCAGGTACGCGGCCGGGACCATACCGCCGGTGGATTGCGCGAGGATGCCGAAGGTGCCGAGCACAATGATCGGCGTCATATAGGCGATGCCAAACAGCACCACCGACCCTAACGACAGGGTGCGTTGCAAACGAGCCATGAGCGATTCTCCGCTGATTTATTAGATTTATGGCAGAACTGAAGTCGGTGAAGCGCAAACTATTTTTATGATTGATGTCGCTTTTGTGGCGAGGGAGCTTGCTCCCGCTGGGGCGCGTAGCGGCCCTAAGATTTTGGGGCCGCTGCGCAGCCCAGCGGGAGCAAGCTCCCTCGCCACTAGGGGCCAGTCTTAAACGTGGGGGATCAGCAATTCGCGCGTCCCATCGCTGCGCTCAATCACCTCGCCGGGCAATTTCAAGCGCTGGTCATCCAGGTAGCGGTAGTCCTTGCGAGCCGCCACCAATTGGTCGAGATCCAGCTCGACGGTGAATTGCCCTTCCTCACGCCCCGCTTCAAACAGCAAGGTGCCGATCGGGTCCACCAGGGCGCTGCCACCGGCGAACAACAGGTCGTCGTCGCCCTCTTCGACCCGGTTGACCATCAGCGCAAACGCCTGGTTTTCCTGGGCGCGGGCCATGATCGCGGTGCGGTGCGTGGGGCCGTAAGGGTCCATGTTGCCGTTGGTGACGATCAGCAGCTCGGCACCCAGTTGCGCCAGGGCGCGGGAGGTTTCCGGGAACTCGATGTCGTAGCAAATCAGCAGGCCGACGCGCACGCCGTTCCACAGGCATGTGGCGTAACGATCACCAGCGGTGAACACGCCGCGATCCGAAGCCCACAGATGCGTCTTGCGATAACGCAGGGCGATGCCCTCGGGCGTGATCAGCAAGGTGGTGTTATAGAACTGGCCACCGTCGTGTTCGGCCATGCCGATGACCACGGCGATATTGCGCGCACGGGCCGCCTGGATAACCGCTTGTACGGTGGGGCCGTCTACCGGCTCGGCGATAGTGGCGACGGTCTCGGCCGACGGGAAGCCCATCAGGTGGGTTTCCGGGAAGACGATCAGTTGCGTGTCGGCGGCGCACGCAGCTATGGCCGCCAAGGCGCGCTCAAGGTTGTAAGCTGTACCGTTATCGCGGCCTGCCAATTGGGCAAATTCGACCTTCATGGGTATTCCTTGTTCTTTATCCGTGTCGCAGTATGCGCAGCCAACACCGGCCAGGGAATTACGCGGCCGAGGTAACCCGATAGGGGTAGATTGATGAGCATGACGCTGCAAGACATCGCCTGGCACCGTTCGGTGGGGCAAATGATAGACGCCCTGGACCAGCCCAATTTCTGGACCCAGCTTGTGCGGCTGTTGGACCAATACGTGCCGTCCGACAGTTGGGTGGCCTTGCTGTTCAGCAGTCAGCACCGCCCGCTGGTGTTCGCCGAATCCCCGGGCGCCGATGGCACGCCGGACCCTCTGTTCCAGGACTACCTCAACGGCCTGTACCTGCTCGACCCGTTCTACATCGCCAGCCGCGAACACGCGCGCACCGGCCTGTTGCGCCTGGCGGACGTGGCGCCGGAGCATTTCGAGCTGACCGAGTACTACCAGCGCTACTTTCGCCTGAACGTGGTGGCCGATGAAATCCAGTTCAATTGCCACCTGCCGGACGGGCGCACCCTGTGCCTGTCGCTGGGTTCGAAACAGCGTTTTGACCCACAGCAAATTGCCCTGCTGTCACTGATCCAGCCGTGGGTGTTGAGCCTGCTGCGCCAGCGCCTGCCCCATGAACTGAACCAGGTGAGCGCGCCGCAACCGCCGATTCAAAATGATGGCTGGGGCGCACAACTCACCGCCCGTGAGCTGGATGTAGGCCGTTTGATGCTCAGCGGTTGCTCCAGCAAGGAGATCGCCCGTAAGCTGGAAATCTCTGTTGAAACCGTGAAAGTCCATAAGAAACACATGTACAGCAAGCTAGGGATCAAATCCCAGTCGGAGCTGTTCTCGATCTTTCTTCAGGCGCAAAACGCCTGACCGTTTGTCTGAAACCGTTGATGAACTGTTACTTCTGACAGTAGCTGGGTTTGCCTGCGCGCTGAACACTTATGTGCATATTTCGGCCAGCGTTGATACCCATGTCTACTCGCCTCTTGATGCTATTACTGAGCTTTTTGGCCTTGGCAGCAACCGCCCAGGATGATGTTGTCGAACGCCTGCTGGCGCAAATGACGCCGGAGGAAAAAGTCGCCCAACTCAGCCTGCTCGGCATCAAGGAAACACCGACCGGCACTGTCGTTGATCAAAACGGCTTGGAAGAACGGCCAACGATAACCGTCGGTTCTGTCATCGGAGCCTACGGTGCCGACCTGACTCGCCAGCTGCAAAAACAGGCGGTACAAGGTTCGCGCTTACATATACCGCTGTTGTTTACCCTCGATGTCATTCATGGCTTTCGCACCGTGTTCCCGGTGCCCCTGGCGGAGGCTGCGGCCTGGGACGCTCAACTGACGCAACGAAGTGCCCGCGCGTTAGCTGTTGAAGCCACCGCCAGCGGTGTGCACTGGACCTACGCTCCCGTAGTCGACATAGCGCGTGACCCACGTTGGGGACGCGTGGTGGAGGGTGCTGGTGAGGACCCGTTTCTCGGCTCGATCCTGGCGGCTGCGCGAGTGCGCGGCTTTCACGGTTCAGGCCCGCCTGACAACTCGTACATGATGGCTACCGCTAAACACTTTGTTGCCTATGGGGCTGGCGAGGGCGGGCGGGATTACAACGTCGCCGATCTGTCGGAACGAACCTTGATGGAGGTCTACCTGCCCCCTTTCCAGGCGGCCGTAGCCGCGGGCGTTGACGCAATCATGCCCGCCTTCAACGAGGTCGCCGCCACGCCCATGAACAGCAACAAGGCCCTACTGACAGGGCTGTTGCGTCAGAAGTTGGGCTTCACCGGTATTATCGTCAGCGATTACTCCGCCGTAGAGGAACTGATTCAGCACGGCATCGCCCGCACCCCATCGGATGCGGCATGGTTAAGCTTTAACGCTGGCATCAATATTGAAATGGCCAGCCAGACTTACCGGCAACACCTGCCGACGCTCCTACGCAACGGCCAGGTTTCAATGGCAGACGTGGATGAAGCCGTGCGCCGCGTACTCAAGGCCAAGCAGCGCCTGGGACTGTTTGAAGACCCATACCGCTACAGTGACCCGATCCGCGAAGCCAATAGCGCGAATATACCGCAGCATCGTGCTTTGGCCCGTGAGGCGGGGCAAAAGTCTATCGTATTGTTGAAAAACAGCGGTCAATTACTGCCTCTGTCAAAGAAACTGCGCCGGTTGCTGGTGGTCGGCAGCCTGGCCAAAGATGCCGCCGCCACGCTCGGCCCGGCGTCCTGGCCAGGCACCCCCATCGGCGCGGTAACAGTCCTGCAAGGCATACAGAACGCCGTCTCCACCGACACCGACGTAACCTACCTCCCCGGCGCCTCCCCCAGCAGCGCCGACACCCAAGGTATCGCAGCCGCCGAAAAAGCCGCCCGCGACGTCGACGTAGTGGTCGCCGTACTGGGCGAAAATGCCGAGTACAGCGGCGAAGGTCAGAGCCGCGCCGAACTTGGCTTGCCCGGCGGCCAGGATGCGCTATTGCGCGCGCTTCTGGACACCGGAAGACCCGTGGTAGTCATCCTGATGAACGGCCGCCCATTGGTGTTCACGCAGCCCCTTCAACAGGCGCCTGCATTGCTTGAAACCTGGTTTCTCGGCAGCGAAATGGGGCATGCCGTGGCGGATGTGTTGTTTGGCGATGTCAACCCCAGCGGCAAATTGCCGATCACCTTCCCACGCAGCATCGGGCAGGTCCCCCTTTACTACGCACACAAAAATACTGGCCGCCCCAACAGCAATATCGACGGTTCGCCGTCCGGCTATCGCTCCAACTACATGGACATCAATGACACGCCAGCCTATCCATTTGGCTTCGGCTTGAGCTACACGACGTTCAGCTACTCAACGCCCAAACTGAGTAGCACCCGGCTTGCGTCCACCCAAACCCTGACCGTCGAGGTCACCGTCACCAACACCGGCAAGCGTGCCGGCGATGAAATCGTCCAGTTGTACCTGCGCGATGACGTCGCCAGTGTGACCCGCCCGGTCCGACAGCTGCGCGGGTTTCGCAAAGTGCACCTGGCCCCCGGCGAGGCGCAGAGCGTGACTTTCACCCTCGATCAAGAGGACTTCGCCTTGCTGGATATGAACCTCTCGCCAGTGGTCGAAGCGGGCACCTTTACCGTCTTCGTCGGGGCCGACTCGACCGCCACCCAACAGGCGCAATTCGAGGTCACCGATAGCCGCCAGTTGTCTATTCCGGGCCAGTCTGTCCCACAGGTGCAGCCAAACTGATTATTCCCACAGGTTGTCTATGGTTTCCGTACAGGCGCAGAATGCCCGATCGACCTGTAGAGTTGAACCTGAGGAAAAACCGTATGAGCCTGTCGTTGCTAAGCCGTTACGCCTTCTTTGCCGTGTGCGTCATTTTCACCCTCGCCAGCCTTCCGTTTATCGAACATGAGTGGCTGTGGCCTATCACCGTGGTCACCGGCATCCTCAGCCTGATCGGCGTTTTCGACCTGCTGCAAAGCCCCCACGCGGTGCGCCGCAACTACCCGATCCTGGGTAATATCCGTTACCTGGTGGAAGCCATTCGCCCGGAGATCCGCCAGTATCTGCTCGAATCCGACAGCGACGCCCTGCCCTTCTCCCGGGCTCAGCGCTCGCTGGTTTACTCGCGCGCCAAAAACGAAACCGCCGACAAGCCGTTCGGTACCCTGATCGACGTGTACCAGTCGGGCTTCGAGTTTATCGGCCACTCCATGCGTCCGGCGCCGCTCAGCGACCCCAGCGCCTTTCGCGTGATGGTCGGCGGCCCGCAGTGCACGCAACCTTACTCGGCCTCGGTCTTCAACATCTCGGCGATGAGCTTCGGCTCGCTGAGCGCCAATGCGATTCGCGCGTTGAACCAAGGCGCCAAGCTCGGCAACTTTGCCCATGACACCGGCGAAGGCAGCATCAGCCCCTACCACCGTGAAAACGGCGGCGACCTGACTTGGGAACTGGGCAGCGGTTACTTCGGCTGCCGCACCAGCGACGGCCGTTTCGACCCGGAACGTTTTGCCGTGCAGGCGCAGAACCCGCAAGTGCGCATGATCGAAATCAAAATGAGCCAGGGTGCCAAACCCGGCCATGGCGGGATTCTGCCCAAGCACAAAGTCACCCAGGAAATTGCTGAGACGCGCGGCATCATGATGGGCGAAGACTGCATCTCGCCATCGCGCCACAGCGCGTTTTCCACACCGATCGAGATGATGCAGTTCATCGCGCAATTGCGTGAACTGTCCGGCGGAAAACCGGTGGGTTTCAAGTTCTGCCTCGGCCACCCGTGGGAGTTCATGGGCATCGCCAAGGCCATGCTCGAGACCGGCATCCTCCCGGACTTTATCGTGGTCGACGGTAAGGAAGGCGGCACCGGCGCCGCGCCGGTGGAGTTCACCGACCATATCGGCGTGCCGCTGCGTGAAGGCCTGCTGTTTGTGCACAACACCCTGGTGGGCCTGAACCTGCGCGACAAGATCAAGCTGGGCGCCAGCGGCAAAATCGTCAGCGCCTTCGATATCGCCAGCGTGCTGGCCATCGGCGCCGACTGGGCCAACTCGGCGCGCGGCTTTATGTTCGCCATCGGCTGCATCCAGTCGCAAAGCTGCCACACCAACAAATGCCCGACGGGCGTCGCCACCCAAGACCCGCTGCGCCAGCGTGCGCTGGTGGTGCCCGACAAAGCCCAGCGCGTGTTCAACTTCCACCGCAACACGCTGCACGCCTTGGCGGAAATGCTCGCTGCGGCCGGCCTGGATCATCCGTCGCAGTTGTCGGCCAAGCATTTGGTACGGCGCATGTCGGCAACCGAGATCAAACTGTTCTCGCAGCTGCATGTGTTCCTCAAGCCTGGCGAGTTGCTCACCGGCGAGGTGAACGGCGAGTTCTATTCGCGCATGTGGCAAATGGCACGGGCGGACAGTTTTGAGCCGCAGGAAGTGGCTGCCGCATAAATATCCGAATACTCTTGACCGCTGAACCGGACCACCGACGGCATCGTTGAAACAAGGAGCTTCACATGCCGTTACTCGACTTCAGCGCCATTGCGGCGCAACTGCCCGACAGCTGGAAATCCGCACGCCTGGGCCAGGTCGGCCCAGCGCGGATCAAGGTGTTGCGTATGGATGACCAAGCTTATAAAGAGGAAACCCATGATTACAACGAGGGGTTATTGGTAGTCAGCGGCCAGTTGTGCCTGAGCATTGGCACCGAGCAAATACGCGTTGCTGCCGGCCAGATGTACCTCGTAGAAGCCGGCACTCCCCATGCTGTAAGCCCCGGCAGCCGGGGCACGTTGGTCATCATCGATGTATAGAGACATTCAGTAATACCCAGCCTTTGCAATTGCTTACAAATACCGCCAACCTGCGCGCGCCCGACGTGCGGCGTGTGACAACACGCGCATTCGCCTGTCATGACTTAAACCCCTGTTCAAGAGCCCGCTGCCATGCTGAACGGACGCGACCCGCGCATCGATTTTTTTCGGGGCTTGGCGTTGATCTTCATTTTCTGGGATCACGTCCCCCACAACCCACTCGGCCAGATCACCCTGCGTAATATCGGTTTCAGCGATGCCGCTGAAGTGTTTGTATTTCTTGCCGGTTATGCCTCAGTGCTGGCCTATGGCAAGGTCTTGCAACGCGAAGGCTACTGGATGGCCTGCCTGAAGATCCTGCGGCGCACCTGGGTGCTTTACGTGGTGCATATTTTCTTGCTGGCGATGCTGATGGGCATCGTGTTCTTCGCCAACAGCCATGTGGAAACCCGCGACCTGGTGCAGGAGATGGGCCTGACGCACTTTGTCACCCAACCACAGCAAGCGTTGGTGGATGAATTGCTGCTGCGCTTCAAGCCCAACCTGATGGACCCGTTGCCCTTGTATATCGTGCTGCTGGCCGGCCTGCCGCTGGTGTTGCCGTTGCTCTTGCGCAAAACCTGGTGGGTGGTGGCGGGGTCGATGGCGGTGTACCTGCTGGCGCCACACCTGGGTTGGAACCTGGCAGCGATTGCCGACGGGGTGTGGTATTTCAACCCGGTTACCTGGCAGTTCCTGTTCGTGCTGGGCGGCGCGGCGGCGATTCATGGGCAACAACCCCGCGCGCAGGAGCATCGGCCACTGCTGCGGCAGCCGTTGTTCATGATGGCCGCGACCTATGCATTGATGGCCGGCGTGATCACGATCGGCTGGCGCTGGCCCGAGGTGCATGACGCACTGATGCCGCACGCGCTCAGCGAACTGTTGTACCCGATCAGCAAGACCGACCTGTCGCCGGTGCGTCTGCTGCATTTTTTGGCCTTGGCCTATGTCACCGCCAAACTGTTGCCGGGGCGTGCCTGGACGCAAAACTGGCTGGCACAGCAGACCTGCCGGATGGGCCGCTTTTCGCTGGAAGTGTTCTGCCTTGGCGTGTTGTTGGCGCCGTTGGCGGACATGGTCAACGCCATGGCCGGCGATGCCTTTGCCATGCAAATTTTTACCGCGCTTGTGGGCGCTGGCTTGATGGCGATGTTGGGCGCCTGGCTGGAGTTCAACAAACGGCTGGACCAATCGACACGCATGGCCGCCGCCTGAAAACAAAAAGCCCCGATCAAGGGGCTTTTTGTTGTGCGCCAGGCCGTCAGGCGACGGAGCGTGCCGCCGCATTGGTCGGCTGCAACTTGAACACGTAATACAGCACGGTCAGCAGCACCAGGAACGCAGGCCCCACATACAGCGCCACCCGCGTATCCGGGAAGTACGCCATCAGGCCCACCACCAGCACCAGGAACGCCAGCGCCAGGTAGGAACTGACCGGGTACAGCCACATGCGGTACTTGAGGCCCGCCGCTTCGGCCGGGCTCAGGCCTTTGCGGAACTTGAGCTGGGCCAGCAGGATCATCAGCCAGGTCCAGATTGCGCCGAAGGTGGCGATGGAGGTCACCCATACGAACACCTGGTCAGGTACCAGGTAGTTGAGCAACACGCCCAGCAGCAAGGCAAAGATCGACAGCAGCAGCGCCTTGCGCGGTACGCCATTGCTGGAGGTGGTGCCGAAAGTCGCCGGCGCCTGGCCGTTCTGCGCCAGGCTGTAGAGCATGCGCCCGGTGCTGAAGATGCCGCCGTTGCAGGACGACAGCGCGGCGGTGATCACCACGAAATTGATGATGCCTGCGGCGGTCTTGATGCCCAAACGTTCAAAGGTCATCACGAACGGGCTGCCCTGGGTGCCGATTTCGTTCCACGGGTAGATCGACAGGATCACAAACAACGCGCCGACGTAGAACAAAAGGATGCGCCAGAACACCGAGCCGATGGCGCTAGGAATAGTCTTCTGCGGGTTGCGTGCTTCACCGGCGGTCAGGCCGATCATCTCGACGCCCAGGTAGGCGAACATCACCATCTGCAAGGACATCAACACGCCCTGCACGCCATTGGGCATGAAGCCGCCGTGAGCCCACAGGTTGGAAATACCCAAGGCCACACCGTCGTTACCGAAGCCGAATGCAATGATGCCGACGCCGCCGATCACCATGGCAATAATCGTGACGATCTTGATCAGCGCAAACCAGAACTCGAACTCACCAAAGGCTTTGACGGCGATCAGGTTGATCGTGCCCATGCTGATCAGCGCCGCCAGGGCCCAGATCCAGCGCGGCGTGTCGGGGAACCAGACACCCATGTACACCGCCACGGCGGTGATTTCCGCGACACAGGTCACCAGCCACAGGAACCAATAGTTCCAACCTGTGAGAAAGCCCGCCAACGGGCCGAGGTAATCCTGGGCATAACGGCTGAACGAGCCGGCTACCGGGTTGTGCACGGCCATCTCACCAAGGGCGCGCATGATCACCAGAATGGCCAGGCCACCGATAATGTAGGAGAGCATGATTGCCGGGCCGGCCATCTCGATGGCCTTGGCCGAACCGAGGAACAGGCCCACACCGATGCAGGCGCCGAGCGCCATCAAACGGATATGCCGTTCACCCAGTTCACGTTTGAGCGGGCCGCCTTGAGCGGTCTCGCCAGGGGGCAGTGGTTTGCCGACAGGCATAGGGAAACAACCTCATTTTGTTATTGGATTGTCCGTCGAGTTTCCGGGGCCAGGCCGGTAAGCCTGTGCCCTTGTTGAAACCGGGGCCGCCTCATGGACGGGCCCTTCTTGCCGGGCAAGATCAGCGGGACGTGCAGTATAAAAAGCCTGGACCAGGGTCTTTCACTATAAAAGCCATGCAATTCAGTGAAAGACCCGGCTAAAAAGCCACTTTACAGGAGCATATTACCTGCGCTGAGCGACAAAACGTCGCAACCCACCCTGCATTCACACGCCATCCAAGAAGATTCCGACTACCCAACCACAATTCCCTCACACCTGTCGCCCAGCGACTAAGCTTCAGGCAAGTCCGATCAATCTGCGTGCAGGATCAATCGACTATGGGCGCACTGTGGCAAACCGAATCGACCAAGGCTGCGAAATTACAAGGCAGTTCGGACCCAGCGCCTTTACCCAAAAATAAACCCAGGCCCCGTTACATACGTCGCCTGTTCTGGCTGATTGTGTTGATGGTGGTGATTGCGCTGGGGTTCGCCGCCGCCAAAGAGATACGCACATCCGCACTGCAAGCCCGGCAACTGAGCCGGCTGGCCCACGACCTCACCTACCGGCTGGAACCCGGCCCCAGCCAGGCAATGGTTTACCCCGGCGCCGGCCCGTTCGATCGCCGCTTGGGCTACAGCGACCTCGGCACCTTTTTGCCGCGCCTGCTCAAGCGCGGTTATGTGATCGAGTCCCAGGTGCAGTTTTCGCCAGCGCTGATGAGCTACGCCGGCCACGGTCTCTTCGTGCCTTACCCGGAGAAAATCCAGGCCGGCCTTTCCATCACCGACTGTCGCGCCTTGCCCCTGTACCAGTTCGAGTACCCGCAGCAGCTGTACTCAAGTTTTGCCGCCATCCCGCCGCTGGTGGTCAACAGCCTGTTGTTCATCGAGAACCGTGACCTGCTCGACCCCGCCCAGCCCCAGGCCAACCCGGCGGTGGACTGGCCGCGCTTTGCCATGGCGGCCTGGTCGCAAGTCGCGAAGGTATTGCACCTGCCCGGTCAGAGTGCCGGCGGCAGTACCCTGGCCACTCAGCTGGAAAAATATCGGCATTCGCCCGACGGCCTGACCTTGTCCGGCAGTGAAAAACTGCGCCAGATGCTGTCCGCCGGTGTGCGCGCCTACCAGCCTGGGCCTGACACCCAGGTGGCACGCCAGAATATCGTGCGCGACTACCTCAACAGCGTGCCGCTGTCCGCCGTGCCGGGGCATGGCGAAGTGCATGGCATGGCCGAGGGTTTGCGCGTGTGGTACGGCGCTGACTTCAAGCAGGTGAACCTGGCCCTTAGCGGCACTGAAAATGATGCGGTCCATGTGGCCCAACGTGGCCTGGCTTTGCGCCAGGTGCTGTCGCTGATGATCGCCCAACGCCGGCCGTCTCACTACCTGGCCAACGGCCGCGATGAACTGGCGCAACTCACCGACAGCCACCTGCGCCTGCTGGCGCAGAACGCCGTGATCGACCCGCCGTTGCTCAAGGCCGCCCTGGCATCCCACGTCACTTACCGCGACTGGCAGCAACAGCCGACCGTGCAGCCCATCGACACCAACAAGGGCATCAGCGTTGCCCGCAGCCGTCTCGCCGCCCTGCTCAACCGGCCGCTGTACGACCTCGACCGCCTGGACCTGTCGGCCACCAGCACCCTGCAAGCCGAGCTGCAAAGCCAGGCCACCGACTACCTCAAGCAACTGGCCGACCCCACCTTCGCCGGCAAAATGGGCCTGCTCGGCGAGCGCCTGCTCACACCCGCCAGCACACCCCAGGTGCGCTACAGCTTCACCTTGTTCGAACTGACCCCGGACGGCTCGCGGGTGCGCGTGCAAACCGACAACACCGACCAGCCTTTCGACATCAATGAGGGCAGCAAGCTGGAGCTGGGCTCCACGGCCAAGCTGCGAGTGCTCACCACTTACCTGCAGATCATCAGCGAACTGCATGATCGCTACGCGGCGCAAACACCCGCCGCGTTGAAAAAAACCGAGATTGCCGAGCAGGACCGCATCAGCCGGTGGGCGGTCGATTACCTGATCCAGAATCCCGATAAGTCCCTGGCCAACATGCTCGATGCCGCCCTCGACCGGACTTACTCGGCCAACCCCAACGAAGGTTTTTTCACCGGCGGCGGCATGCACCACTTCCACAACTTCCGCAACCAGGACAATGGCCGCAGCCCGTCGCTGCGAGACGCCTTGCGCGAGTCGATCAACCTGCCATTTATCCGGCTGATGCGTGACCTGGAGCGCTACGTTACTTACGCAGGCCCCAACAACAGTGCGCAATTGCTCAAGGACGATAACGACCCGCGGCGCCAGGAGTACCTGGCCCAATTCGCTGATCGCGAAGGCACCACCTTCCTGCTCAAGTTCTGGAAGAAGTACCAGAAAAAAGACACCCAGGCGCGCCTTGAGACCTTTCTTGACGGGCTGCACCCCACGGCGATCCGTATGGCGGCTGTGCATCGCTACCTGTTCCCCGAGGCTGACCAGGACACCTTCAATCGCTTCGTGCGTTCACATCTGGTGAATGCCAAAACCAGCGAAAAACTCACCGACGAACGCCTGCAACGCCTGTACACCGACTACGGCCCGGGCCGCTATGATTTGCCCGACCAGGGCTACATCGCCAAGGTCCACCCACTGGACCTGTGGTTGCTCGGTTACCTGCTCAACCACCCCGACGCGACCTTCAGCGAAGTGGTCAAGGCCAGCCAATTTGAACGCCAGGAGGTCTACAGCTGGCTGTTCAAGAGCCGTCACCAAAGCGCGCGCGACAGTCGTATTCGCACCATACTGGAGGTCGAGGCGTTCCTGGATATTCACCAGCGCTGGCAGGCGGTGGGTTACCCGTTCGACCACTTGGTGCCGTCGCTGGCCACCGCGATTGGCAGCTCGGGCGATCGCCCCGCCGCGCTCGCCGAACTGATGGGCATCATCCTCAACGACGGCGTGCGCGGCAAAGTGCTGCGCATCGACAGTCTCCACTTTGCCGCCGATACGCCGTACGAAACCCGCGTGGTCAACACGTCCGATGCGGGTAAACGAGTGATGCCGTCCGAGGTCGCTACCGCGCTGCGCGGCGCGTTATCGCAAGTGGTGGACGCGGGCACGGCCAAGCGTGTTTCCGGCAGTTTCGTGCAGGCCGACGGTACGCCGATGGCCATGGGCGGCAAGACCGGCACCGGCGACAACCGCATCGAAGCGATGGGCGCCGGCGGCCGAGTGATCAGCTCCAAAGCGATCAACCGCACCGCCACGTTCGTGTTCTACATCGGCGAGCGCTACTTCGGCACCCTAACCGCCTTTGTGCCAGGCAGTTCGGCGCAAAACTTCAAGTTCACTTCGGCACTGCCGGTGCAGGTGCTCAAAGGCATGGCGCCGATTTTGACCCCGTACTTGCAAGGCAGCGGCACCCTGCTGTGCCACGGGGCATGACCGAAGCGCCTGGGGTGAAATGGGGTTTGTGCGGGAGCTGGCTTGCCTGCGATGGCGGTGATGAATTCACTATTGCTATCGCAGGCAAGCCAGCTCCCACATTTAATTTTTAGCGCTGGCAACACTGATCCCCTGTGGGAGCTGTCGAGCTTTAGCGAGGCTGCGAAAGCGGTGGGCCAGGCAACTTATAACTTGCCTGTGCCGCCAATTTCGCGAACAGCAAAGTGCATGTCTCAAGGCGCCGGAAAATCAAACAGCAGGTGTACCGTGCCGTAATACTCGCCGCCCTTGTAGCCGTCTTCCGGTTCAACGGCGGTGATTTCCAGTTCAGCGCGACGGCCCGAGCGGGCTTCATCGGCGCTGATCACCAGGGTAGAATCGAGAGTCAGCGGCACCCGGTTGAACAACACCTGCAAATCGATACGGTTGCGGCCACTCAACAGATAAGGCGTGTCACCAAGGCGCGCCGCCACGCCGCCGTTGATGTTTTTCACATCAAAGTTCTTGCGCAGACGGCCCAGCCGGGCTGTCGCAAGGTCCCAGGGCAGCACTTGGTCCTGGCCCATCCAATCGGACTCGGAAGGCAGCACATAGGCCTCATGGATCGGGATGGTCACCGATACATCAAAACTGTGGCGCTCCTGAAATGCCTGCGCCTGGTCACCCGCCAACACAGGCGCCATCAGCACAGCCAGTACCGTCAGTTGCTTGAACATTGTCATCACCCGTTACTGTTGACCGTCATCGTTTTTTTGTTGCGACCTTCGATCAGCTGGAAGTTGAACTGACGCTCCGACTTTTTCTCCAGCACCAACTGGCGGCCAGGCAGAATGTGGTGCTTGGTGGTGGCCTCACATTCGGTCTTTTTCGTCACCGAACAATCGCGGAACTCATCGAGCACCACCACGCTGTTGCCGGCATTACGCATGGTGTATTGGCTGGCGGTTTCGCTGATCCGGGTATCAAAACGGGTGTCTTGCGGGCGCACGAAGAACACCGTGCCGTACCCGGCCATGACGTTGACTCCGGCGGCCAGGGCGTCCTTGTATTCGGCGCGTTCGGCATCGGTGACAGCAAAGTCATCTTCCTTTTCCGGTACCACCGGAATGAAACGCACACGGAAATAGCGCTCCTTGTCTCGCTGGCCCATGTACAGCAACCGAGTGCCCTGACGCCCGCCGGCCGGTACGATCAGACGAGCCGGGCTGGCCATCAGGCCGTCGCGGTTGGTGGTGCTGCCTTTGGCGTCGGTCATCGACGCGACGGGCACTTCCCTGGACGTGCCGTCGGCGTTGTAGACGATCTCCAGCACATTGACTTTGATAAACGCGGTACTGGTGCCGCCGTTGTAGACACGCTTGAGGTAAGAACTGCGGTCGCCTTCCAGGTAGTCGTAGACCACGCCGACGTTGATCGCAGGTCCCGCATGAACCGCCAAAGACACCAGCCACAGCCCCACTGATAACACTGCATGTTTCATGTTTGATTACGCCTTATTGATTGAACCCAGCCCAGCGGCCGGCGTGCGGCAAATATCCGCTCAGACTTCCGAATCCCAGATCACCGTGACCACACCCGAATAGGTGCTGCCCGGCTGTTCGAGCATGTCCTTGACCTGGTCTTTTTCGACTTCGAAGTGCAGCGTTCCAGCACGGTTGTTCACGTAAAACGCAGGCTGGAACAACTCGGTGCCCACGCCATCCAGGCGCAAGGGCTGCTTGTTGACCGCCTGCCCGGCCTGGTTCTGCAAGCCAAAGGGCAGGCTGACAGCAACCTGCAACGGCACCTGATCCCCCGCGCCGTTGCGCAAGCCACAGGTGTTGCCCACCGCAAGGCTGCATTCGAGCTGCATCTTGAAACGCCCACTGGCGGAAATGACAAAGGTCTGGTCACGGAACAACCGCGCCGGTTGGCGCCCACGGTTAAGCCAGGCTTGCCAGCCGCCTTCGGGTAGCAACTCGATGCGGTTGCCGCCCGGTGGGAGATCGACCTTGAGCTCATGCTCTACAGCCAATTGAAAATTGAACGTCAGGGCGCTTTCGGTGGACGCCATCACGTCACCGAAATCAAAATCCCCGCCCGGCCCGATGCTGTAAGTCAGGGAGCCGCGGTATTCGCCGCTGGCCATGCCTAGCGGGTTGGGGGTTTTAAGTTCGTAGCCGTACTCCAAGTGGCTGTAGGTCAAACGCGCAAAAGTGGTGCCCGGGTTTACCGTACAAGCCCCCACGCCCTCCGGGACGATCCAGAAAAACAGTGCGTAACTGGCGGATGCCGCCAAATAGTTAACCCCCTGGCAAGGAGGCGCACCGTTACTCCAATAGTAGGTCCAACCGGTTCCTCCGTTAGCCCACCCGCTGACGCCAGGCGGACGCGGCACATCCCAACGCGTACCAATACCCGCAATGCGCATTTGTACGGTTTCAACCTCACCCGTACCGACATGGACCACCTGTACATCACGCCAAGATGAAGGCACTTTGAAATAGGCGCCTTTTCGAGGGTCTTCATGGTTGGCTTCGATCGGCTCTACCGACTCGGCCCTGAATGCCGCATCACGGATACTGAAGGTATTCAACGCCTCGCACCTGGCCGGTACGTGCCACGCGCAGACGCCACTGTGGGGCGTGGTGTTTTCGAATTTATTCACCATCGGGTTCGACGGGTCAGGACGAAACACCGCCGTGATGTTCTGCACCAGCGCGTGCGCAGGCAGGCTCATGCTGACCAGCGCCAGCGCGAACGCACACTGCTTCAAGCCGGTTCTCGTTACGTTTTTCACGTTCATAAAAATCCAGTCCATGCCATCAACCAGCGGTTTCGGCGTTGTGGGTTGCTTCTGCCAGGGTGTCCTTGGTGCAGCGCAAATCGCCGATCATCAACACATCGCTTTCACTCGGCGCATTGGCAGGGTCCAGGCGGAACTGACAGAGCAATTGGTTCTGGTAGCGCACTTGCAAGGTCGGTGAACTGGCGCTCATTTCCATCGAGAAGAACCCGTCGACTTCGCTGACCCCACGGCTGGCGTGGTTGATCACGTGATGGCCCTTGAGCGGTGCACCACGCTCATCCAACAACCGGCCGAGCACGGTGACGGTTTTCATCACGGTGATTTTCCGGTAGTCGACCCCGCCCTTGTTCAGGTGATAACTGGCGCGGGTCGGCTGGATATTCGCCGCAGGCGGGTGATTACCTTCAAAGTCGAAGCTCACGCTGCTGCTCTTGTAGGCTGAGACCGGCACGTAGTTGCGCCCCGGCCGCAAGATCGCGCCGCCACCGCCGAGGTCGTCGGCACGCAGGGCGATTTCGTCGAGGTCGGTTTCCACGTCGATGATCATGCCCGCACCGTTGCCCTGGTACTGGCTGCTCAGCAGCATCTGGCCGGCGCCGGCAACGAAGGTGCTGTTGAGGTTCAAGCCACCGCTCAGGTCGCCGTTGAACGAGCTGCGTTGCACAAACCCGTCACCGCTGACCGCGTCCGTATTGAAGCTGGCCATGCCCGACAGGCCGACGCCGTAGGTGTCGGTGATCGCCGTGGCCGAGACGCTTTGCAGCAAGTGGTCGGTGAGGTCCTGGCGCAAAGTCACCGAAGCGTTGTTGTCACGCCCACCGTCACGGGCAGTACGGGTGCCGATGCTGCCGGAAATCTGCCGGCCTTCGGTGCCCAGGTTGACGCTGACGCTCACGTCCACGCCGCGGTTGCGCGCGTCGTTGGTGCCGGCGCTGCCGGGCCGGTCGAACACCGAGAAGCGCCAGTTGGCGTCACTGCCGAACAGGTTGTCGTGGCGGCTCCAACCCAGGTCGACGCCGGCCCCCTCCACATTGCCTTCGCTGTGGGACAGGCGCATGTTCAGGGTGTTTTTCGCATCCAGCCGGTGGTTGACCGACAACGCCGTGTTGCTGGCTTCACCGACGAAGGTGTTGCGCCGCAGGCGTGTGCCATCGGGCAGAGTCTCGTAGGTGTCGCGGGTGTCGAGCCAACTGCGGTTATGGCTGAACACCAGGTTGGTCGCGCCCAGGGTATAGAGCCCTTGCAGGTCCATGCCGGTGCCGTGTTCCTGGGTCTGGTAGAGGTTGGCATACAGGCTGGTATTGTTGGCCACCGTCCAGTCCGCCGAGCCACCGTATTGCAGCTGCTCGCGCACCTGACGGGCCGACAGGCCGAGGATCACGCGCGGGTGTACCAGATAGTTGAGCGACGCACCGGCCGTCACCGCGCCGGAAGCTTGTTCTTCCCAGTTGCTGAACAACTTGGTCTCGCGCCCGGCGAAAAGGTTATAGCGCCAGCGGTCTTCGGCGTTGCGCCAGTTGCTGGGTTTGTAGACCAGCTCCTGGGTGGTGCTGGTGGTCAGGCCGTCTTCGATAAGGCGCACTTCCACTTCATAGATGCCGCCGGGCAAGGGCCGGGTGTCCAGGGTTTGCAGGCCGGCCGCAACGGCCTGGGTGTTAATCAACAGGCCATTACGGTAAATCTCCACCGCCGCCTGGCGGTTGGCGGTGACATAGATCGGGTACACGCTGGGCTTGGCGTTGTTGATGGCCAGGCTGTCGGAGCTGCCATACATCAGGCCCAGCGCCGTATCGGGGCTGGCGCCGAAGCTGCGCAGTTGGCGGGTCAGGCCATCGGAATTGGGGGTGAAGTGGCCCAGGCGGAAAAACTGCCCTTCGAGTTCTCGCTGGGTATACAGCTCATGGATCGCGTGGCGCATGGGCTCGTCATCGCCGCTCTGGCGCGCCAGCTGCAGGTTGAACACCTGACTCCAGTTACCCAGACTGGAACTGGCTTGCAAACCATAGCGTCCACCGAGGCTGTCCTCTTGGCTGCCATTAAGGTTGAGCTGGTTGTTGATGATCAAGCCGAGGCTGCCACCTTCGGGCTGCTCATGGAAACGCGGGATGTCGCCACTCAGTTCGACGTCTTGGGTGAGGATCGACAGCTGGGAGCTTTCCAGGTTGTAGAAGGCCGAGAGCATTTTCTGCGGGCAGGACTGGGTACAAGCACCCAATGACACGCCTTTTTCCAGCAGCGCTTGCCAGGTGTCGCGGGTGGCGGCCGGGACTTTGCTGTCGGCGGTGTCGGTAAATTCAAGCAAGGTGACACGGTCATCGCGGGACAAAACAATCAGCGCCTCGCCCAACAGTTGCTGGTCAAGGTCCACACGTACCGCCAACGGCACCTCGAAAAAATGATCAGTAAAACCAGCGGGCAAGCCTTGCGCCTGAGTAATCAGACTGCCGGGGGTTGAAGCACCGGAAGAAGCAGGTGCAGCCAGGGCACTCGTACACATCAGCAGCGCTAGCGCAGCCGCGATAGGCGTCATCGGAAACATGAACGGAACACTCTGAATGCCAGAAGACTGGAGAGAAAATCAGGCCGGCGGACCGAGGAGGGAAGTCAGCCGACCTGCAAGCAGATGCCCGTGATTAACGGACACGCATTGGCCTTATGGGGTGACTGGCAGTACCGCGTCGAACACTACCGGGATCGTGGTTGTGTAGGAGCCACGCTGAGTGGCCGTAGGCTTGGCCGCGGCGATGTGCATTTCCGCCCCAATACCCGGGGTGGAGTCGGCTTCGTTGACCACTTCCTGAGGGCTGCCGCTCAAGATCACACCATTGAAGGTGGTGGTGACCGGGATGTTTTGCGCGGCATCACCGTTGAACAGTACGGCCGGGCCACCTTCGATGTAGGCAGCAACCGAACCGTTGGTGTTCTTGACGTCGTAGGTGGCCCTCAACGAAGCAAGCTCACCGCTGACCAGGTTGTAGGTCATGGTTTCGTCACGACCCCAGTTCGGATCACGCGGTTGTGCGTGGAACACGGTGGTCGGGATGTTTGCCTTGATATTGACGGTGTGGCTGGCTTCACCGGCAGCAGTAGCTGTTACCGAGGAAGACAGTGCCAGAACAGCCAGGGGAACAGCGACAGCAAACTTCTTGAACATGATCAATACCTGTAGTTATCAACATTGATTGATTCGTCGCCAAGCAACTTCTCAACAACGAATAACGCAGACGGTTAGTTGAACCGAACAACGCCAAGCAATGATCAATTCAAATCAACAACAGGTATGCAGGTCGCTTCCCACGGCCAAGTAGCCTTTAGAAACAAGGGGCGAACGAAAAGTATGGCACTTTGCCAAAACTTTAAAAATAGCCGTAAGAATCAGCCTACTTGAACATAAGTGTCATAACGGGAAGTGACTGTAAGAGCAATACTACACGCACAAGCGCTGCTATAAAGAGCAACCTGTTAACGCGCCTGTTCGAGCACAAACTCTAATTAAAGTTATAACTCTAAATACTTTTATCGTCCATGCCCCTCGAGCGTGAGCCGCTTGACGCTGCTCACGACCGTTGGTCGTCTCGGGCTACCGTCACCATAAGATATATCTTAAGTTATATCTAAATAGGACGGAGGACAGACCATGCGACACGAGCATCGCAGTGAATTTGAAAAACGCGGCGGCCGCGGCCCTCGGGTATTTGCCCCTGGCGACCTGAAACTGCTGCTACCGGCCTTGATCGCCGAGCAGCCCTGCCATGGCTATGACCTGATCCGCCAGATCGAAAGCCTGTTCGACGGCGCCTACAGCCCCAGCCCCGGTGTGATCTACCCCACGCTGACCTTTCTGGAAGAGAGCGAGTTGATCAGCGGCGACGCCGAGAATGGAAAAAAACGCTACACAATCACCGACGCCGGTCGTCTCTTCTTAAGCGAGCAAGCCGTTGCCCTGGAAGGCGTGCGCATGCGCATTGATGTCAGCAAGCGCTCGCTGCGTGGCCACGACCGCCCACCCGAGATTCACGAGGCGGTGCATAACCTGCGCCACGCCTTGCATTCGCACCACGGGCGCTGGAGCCCGGAAGAAATCGTTCGTGTCGCGGCGCTGCTCAACGGCACCGCTCAAGCCATTGCCGACGGGAAAAACCAATGAATACTCAAGCTATCCATCGCGTTACCCACGAAATCAAACGCCGCCGCCTGCAAGTGCTGCGGGTGGTCGACATCACCCCACGCATGCGCCGCGTCACCTTGGGCGGGCCGGAACTGGCAGGTTTTATCAGCCTGGGCAGTGACGACCACATCAAACTGCTGTTCCCGCAAAACGCCGCCGAGCAGGCTGCGCTGGAAAGCCCGACCTTCAAAATCAAGGGCGACGGCCTGCAACCGGCCATGCGCGACTACACGCCACGGCGCTTCGACCTGAGCATCGGCGAGCTGGATATCGACTTCGTGCTGCACGGCGATGGCCCAGCCTCTACCTGGGCCGAACAGGTGCAGGTTGGCCAGTACCTGTACATCGGCGGGCCGCGCGGTTCGATGATCGTGCCGGACATCTTCGACAGCTATTTGCTGATTGGTGATGAAACCGCGATCCCGGCCATCGCCCGTCGCCTGGAAGAATTGCCGGCCGGGCGCAAGGTGTTGACGGTGATTGAAATCGCCAATAGCGCCGAACAGCAGCCACTGACCAGCGCTGCCGATGTAGAGGTGATTTGGGTGGTGCGCGGCCAGGACGACCTGCTGGAGACGGTGCGCAACCTGACCCTGCCGGGCGGTTCGCTGTACAGCTTTGTCGCGACGGAAACCAAACTGTCGCGCCAGCTGCGCCGCGTGTTGCTGGACACGCACCAGGTCAATGAGGAGTTCCTCAAGGCCGTGGGTTACTGGCGTGCCGAGGGCAGCGAAGAAGAATAAAAACTGACGCGATTCAACTGTGGGAGCTGGCTTGCCTGCGATGACAGCAACTCGGTGTACCTGATGTACCGAGGTGCCTGAATCGCAGGCAAGCCAGCTCCCACATTAGTTCGCCGGTGTCTTCAAGATTTTGTCCAACCCCACCACCGCCAACGCAATCCCAACAAACCCCGCCAAAATCCCCCCGGCATTCACAAACACCTGTGGATAACCGAGGCTGTCCACATCGATGAACGGGTACTGATACTGCCCCAGCAAATGCCCGCGCAGCAGCACATAGCCGAAGTACACCAGCGGGTAAATCACCCACCCGCCAATGTGCTTGAAGTGCAACGTGCCCTTGGGCACACACCGCCACCAATAGATCACGAACAGCAGCGGCATCACGTCGTGCAACAACTCGTCGGCGATAAATTGAAAGCCGGTGGGGCTCCACAAATGTCGGAGCAACAGGTTGTAGGCCAGGCTCACGACCACGATGCTCGCGGCAATACCGCTACTGACAGCGGGCGCCAGGAAGAAACGTTTTACCGCCGACTCGCGATTGACCAGCGCATAGCTCAACACCACGACCACCAGGGTGTTGGTCAGCACCGTGAAGAAACTGAAAAAGTTGATCAGCCCGCCCAACAGGCTCGCGCCGGCCTCCCAGCGCGAATAGAAAATCAAGTATTGCTGAATCGCCAGCCCTGTCCAGCCAGCCAGCGCCGCCGTGGCCACATACCGCTTCATGGCCTCAATCCAGCGGGCGTTTGGTACGCATCAGCTTGACGTACAAACCTTCGACTTTCTCCCGCGCCCACGGCGTTTTGCGCAGGAAGGTCAGGCTCGACTTGATGCTTGGGTCGCTCTTGAAACAGCGCACATCAATGCGTTCGGCCAGACCGCTCCATTCGTAGTGTTCCACCAGGGTGGTGAGGACGTGCTGCAGGGTCACGCCGTGAAGTGGGTCGTTGCTTGTCGCGGTCATGCCAGGCCTTTTGCAAAAAGAGGAAACACAGCCGCGCACCTTAGCCGACGGGGCGTAGAGGTGGAAGCACTGCATTGAATATAGCCCCTGGAAAAAAGTTCCCCTTTTCAGGCAAAAAAGTGATGTTATATTGTAACGATACTTATCAAAATCGATACCGTTTTAAGCCTTCTCTTTTCTGCGCCTTTTACCAAGGAATGTTTGATGTCCCTCTCTACTCTGTGGCGCTTGACCCCGCTTGCCGCCGCCCTGTTGATCGGCTCCGAAGCCCACGCCCTGGAACTGCAACCCCAAGTCATTACCGGCAACCCCTTGGGCAGCGAACAACTCGCCTCGCCCACCACGGTGCTGGAAGGCGATGACCTGACCCTGCAACAAAAAGGCAGCCTCGGCGAAACCCTGAATAAGCAGCCAGGCGTGTCGTCGTCGTACTTTGGCCCAGGTGCCAGCCGCCCGATCATTCGTGGCCAGGATGGCGACCGCATTCGCATCCTGCGCAACGGCGTGGGTGCACTGGATGCCTCGTCGCTGTCCTATGACCACGCCGTGCCCCTGGACCCGATCAACGTCGACCGCATCGAAATCGTACGTGGCCCGGCAGCCTTGCTCTACGGCGGCAGCGCCATCGGTGGTGTGGTCAACACCTTCGACAACCGTATTCCCACAGAAGCCATCGAAGGCATCCACGGTGCCGGTGAACTGCGCTACGGCGGCGCCGACACCACCCGCAGCAGCGCCGGTAAACTGGAAGCCGGCAACGGCACCTTCGCCTTGCACCTGGACGCGAACGCGCGGGAATTCAACGACCTCAAAATCCCAGGCCAGGCCCGCAGCCGCCATGCCCCGGAGACCGAGGATGGCCCCGGCAAAAATGGTCGACTGGGCAACAGCGACGGGCGTCAGGATGGCGGCGCGGTCGGCGGTTCCTACACCTGGGACGACGGTTATGCCGGGCTGTCCTACAGCAACTATGACAGCAACTACGGTTCACCCGCCGAGCAAGATGTGCGCATCCGCATGAAGCAGGATCACTACGCCTTTGCGTCCGAGATCCGCAACCTGCAAGGCCCGTTTAGCTCGGTGAAACTTGACGCGGGCTACACCGATTACGAGCACCGTGAAATCGAAGGCGGCGAAACCGGCACCATTTTCAAGAACAAGGGCTATGAAGCCCGCGTTGAAGCGCGCCACCAGCCGCTCGGCCCGTTCGAGGGTGTGGTCGGCGCCCAAGTGACGCGCAATGAGTTCTCGGCACTGGGTGAAGAGGCCTTTGTACCGCAGACCGACACCAACGCCGGCGCGCTGTTTATTCTCGAAGAGATGCAGGCCACCGAGCGTCTCAAGCTCAGCCTTGGCGGGCGTGTGGAACACACCAATGTCGACCCGAATGCCAAGGGTAATGCGCGCTTTGCCGGTGCCGATAAATCCAATGACTTTACCGCCGGCAGCCTGTCGTCCGGCGCGGTATACAGCCTCACGCCGGTCTGGTCGCTGGCCGCGACACTGGGCTACACCGAGCGCGCACCGACTTTCTACGAGCTGTACGCCAACGGCGCCCACGTCGCCACCGGCACTTACGAGTTGGGTGACGCCAACCTGAAGAAAGAGAAAGCCGTGTCCAGCGACCTGGCACTGCGCTTTGACAACGGCACGCACAAAGGCAGTTTCGGCGTGTTCTATAGTCGCTTCTCCAACTACATCGGTTTACTGGGCACAGGGCGCACGCTGAACGATGAAGGCGAAGAAGACGCGGGCGGTATCCCGGAATACAAATATTCCGGTGTACGCGCACGTTTCGCCGGCTTCGAAGCCCAGGATCACTGGAAGTTGGGCGAAAGCGCCTACGGCAAGTTCGCCCTGGAGCTGTCGGGCGATTACACCCGCGCCACCAACCTGGACACGGGCGAAGCCTTGCCGCGTATTGCGCCTCTGCGCTTGAACAGCGGCTTACTGTGGGAACTGGACCGCTGGCAGGCGCGGATCGACGTGGAACACGCCGCAGGCCAAGGGCGTGTGCCGGATAACGAAAGCGGCACCGACGGCTACACCACCTTGGGCGCCAGCGCCGGTTATCACTTCAATGTGGGTGGCAGCCAGTGGTTGGCGTTCGTCAATGGCGAAAACCTCACCAACCAGACCGTGCGCTATGCCAGTTCGATCCTGCGCGATATCGCCCCGGCGCCTGGGCGCAGCGTGCAGTTCGGCGTGCGCACCACCTTCTAAACAGCAGCACAATCCTCCTGTAGTAACCGGCTTCTGTGGGAGCCGGGCTTGCCCGCGATAGCATCACCGCAGTTTCCCTGGGGTACCGAGGTGACGCTATCGCAGGCAAGCCAGCTCCCACAGAAGCCAGGCTTTACAGGCATTCTTGCAGCGACGTTCTGTCACTGTTACCAGATCTGAAATGATGCATCTCTCTAATTACGCTTTCTCAAAATGAGAAGGCGCTTTATCCTTGCCGCAACAAACTGAAACGTTTCACGCCTGCGGTCGATCCCATCTTGCCGAATGTTCCCTGCCTTAAAGACAGCGCTGTCTTAAACCGACCCGCGCGTGGGGTTCAATCGCCCGCCTGTGGATAACCGACTTATCCCCAGAAAAACCCAATTTAACGCTGAACCAAGCCCGCGCCGAATCGTCATCTACAGTGAAGCACGGGGTTACATAATTCCAACGTCACGGAGAAACACACTATGAGCACTGATGGTGCTTCAAGCCCAAGCCGCCTGCTGCCCAGGCTGCTAGGCGTCTTGCTGCTGATCATGGGGCTGGCCTTGCTGGCTGGCGGCGTCAAGCTGAGCATGCTCGGCGGGTCGCTGTACTACCTGCTGGCCGGTATCGGCATCGCCCTCACCGGCGTGTTGCTGCTGGCCACCCGCCGCGCAGCGCTGGGCCTGTACGCACTGGTGCTGTTCGCCAGTACCGTGTGGGCACTGTGGGAAGTCGGCCTGGACTGGTGGCAATTGGTGCCGCGCCTGGCCCTGCTGTTCGCCTTGGGCATCGTCTTGCTGCTGCCGTGGTTTCGCCGTCCGTTGCTGCGTGGCCAACCCGCGCCGCTGGGCACTGGCGCGCTGAGCGTAGCCGTGGTGCTGGCGGGCGCTGCCGCCCTGGCCAGCCAATTCACCAACCCGGGTGAGATGGTCAAGACCGGCCAACTGGACCGCGACGCCGCGCCTGGCATGGCCAGCGCTGCACCGGCCCAGGCTGATGGCGACTGGAATTCCTATGGCCGCTCGGCCTTCGGTGATCGTTACTCGCCTCTGGCGCAGATCACCCCGGAAAACGCCCACAAGCTGGTGCCGGCGTGGACCTATCGCACCGGTGACATCCCTGGCCCAGGCGATCCCGGTGAAACCACCGCAGAAAACACCCCGCTGAAAGTCAACGGCATGCTCTATGTGTGCACGCCGCACAGCCAGGTGATTGCCCTGGACCCGGACACCGGCAAGGAAATCTGGCGTTTCGACCCGAAGATCAGCAGCCAGGGTGCCGCGAACTTCAAAGGTTGGGCGCACATGACCTGCCGTGGCGTGTCGTATCACGATGACGCCGTCTACGCTTCCGCGCAAAGCCCTACCGGCAGCGCCAGCACTGCACCTGTCAGCGCTGTCTGCCCTAAACGCATCTTCGTGCCGACTGCCGACACCCGCCTGATCGCGCTCGACGCCGACACCGGCAAGATGTGCGAAGACTTCGGTGACAAAGGCCAGGTCGACCTGCGTGCCAACATCGGCAGCTTCGCTCCAGGCGGTTACTACTCCACCTCGCCACCGGCCGTGACCAAGAACCTGGTCGTGATCGGCGGTCACGTGACCGACAACGTCTCCACCGACGAGCCTAGCGGCGTGATCCGCGCGTTCGACGTACACACCGGCAAACTGGTGTGGAACTGGGACAGCGGCAACCCGGACGACACCACGCCGTTGGCCGAGGGCAAGACTTACACCCGCAACTCGCCGAACATGTGGTCCATGTTCAGCGTCGATGAAAAACTCGGCATGCTCTACCTGCCGATGGGCAACCAGATGCCTGACCAATACGGCGGCGACCGTACCGAAGACTCGGAAAAATACAGCGCCGGCCTGACCGCTCTGGACATCGACAGCGGCCACGTGAAGTGGACCTTCCAGTTCACTCACCATGACCTTTGGGACATGGACGTGGGCGGCCAGCCTTCGCTGATCGACATCAAGACCGCTGACGGCGTCAAGCCAGCAGTCATGGCCTCGACCAAGCAAGGCAGCATCTACGTGCTGGACCGCAGCAACGGCAAGCCGGTGGTGCCGATCAACGAAATCCCTGTACCGCAAGGCGCAGTAGCCGGTGATCACACCTCGCCGACCCAGCCGAAGTCCGACCTCAACTTCATGCCGCCGCCGTTGAAAGAACGCGACATGTGGGGCGTGACCCCGTTTGACCAGATGCTGTGCCGTATCGATTTCAAATCCATGCGCTACGACGGCCCATTCACCCCGCCATCGCTGCAAGGCTCGATCGTTTACCCGGGTAACTTCGGCGTATTCGACTGGGGCGGTATCTCGGTTGACCCGGTTCGCCAGATCGCTTTCGTGAACCCAAGCTACATGGCGTTCAAATCGAAACTGATCCCGGCGGCCGAAATTGCCAAGCAAGGCCCACGCGTCAGCGAAACCGAAGGTGTGCAGCCGAACAAAGGCGCGCCGTATGGCGTGATCCTCGAAGCACTGCTGTCGCCTTTGGGCCTGCCGTGCCAGGCGCCAGCGTGGGGTTATGTGGCGGCGGTCGATCTGACCAACCACCAGACCATCTGGATGCACAAGAACGGCACCGTGCGCGACAGCTCGCCGGTTCCGATCCCGCTGACCATGGGCGTGCCTAGCCTGGGCGGTACGTTCACCACCGCCGGTGGCGTCGCGTTCCTCAGCGGCACCCTCGACCAGTACCTGCGTGCCTATGACGTGAAAAACGGCAAGCAACTGTGGGAAGGCCGCCTGCCTGCAGGCGCGCAGACCACACCGATGACTTACACCGGCAAGGACGGCAAGCAGTACGTGCTGGTCATGGCCGGCGGTCACGGCTCGCTGGGCACCAAACAGGGTGACTATGTGATGGCGTTCAAACTGCCGGATTAAGCTGAACCGGCGGTAAAACAAAGGCGGCTACCTGATGGGTAGCCGCCTTTTTTATGCCCTGCTGGAAACCATTTTGACCGAGCACGGCTTCAACACTCAGGTCGTCTGCCCAACCGCCATCGCAGGCAAGCCAGCTCCCACAGGAATGCCTGGAGATCACGATTTACAACACCATCCGCTCGCGCCGCATCCACATTTCAAATGCCATGGCATTCAACGGCCGACTGATCAAGTACCCCTGCGCCGTGTCGCACTTCCACTGCCTGAGCAACTTCAGGCTGGGCTCAAACTCCACGCCCTCTGCCACCACCTTGAGCCCCAGGTTGTGGCTCATTTCAATGGTCGAACGCACGATCACACCGTCGCCACTGGCGCTGTCGAGGTTGCGGATAAACGACTGGTCGATCTTCAATTCCTGCACCGGCAAACGCTGCAATTGGGCCAGCGATGAATAGCCTGTGCCGAAGTCATCCACCGACAGGCTGATGCCGCAGCCACGCAGTTGCTCCAGCACACTGAGGGCCTGTTGCGGGTTATGCATGATCGCGCTTTCGGTGATCTCGAAAATCAGTTGGTCGGCCGAGACCTTGTACTGCATCAACAAGGCGGTGACGCGTATGGCCAAGTCATCATCAGCCAAATCATCCACCGAGATATTGACCGAGAGTTGCAGGTGCAAACCCCGTTGCGCCCACTCGGCCATTTGGCGGATGGCTTCCTCGATTGCCCACAAGGTCAGGCTGCCCATGCTGCCGGTGCGCTCGGCCAATGGAATGAATTCGGTGGGCGACACCTGCCCAAGGGTCGGATGCTGCCAGCGCAGCAAGGCTTCTGCCTGACGCACATGGCCGTGCCTGAGGTCGAGCTTGGGCTGGTAACACAGGAACAATTCGCCCTCGACCACCGCCCGGCGCAGGTCGCGGATCAGGGTGATCTGGCGCTGGTGTGCAAGGTCGCGGTCTTGCTGGTAGATCTGCAAATGCCCCGGCAGGCTCGCCGCATCATGCCGGGCAATGGCCGCGCGGCTGATCAACTCTTCGACCTGTTGGCCGTCGGTGGGGTACGCGGCGATGCCGATGCTGACTTCATGGCGCACTTCGTCATTGCCGATACGCTGGGGTTCGGTAAGCAGCCCGTAAAGGCGATCGGCGCGGGCCACGGCGCGGTCGATCTCGGTGTTTTCCAGCAACAGCAGGAACTCACTGCCAGCGATGCGCGCCGCGGTGTCGCTGGCCAACAGGCTCATGGACAAACACCGGCTGGCTTCACGCAGCATTTCTTCGACGCCCTGAGGGCCAAACCCTTCGTTGATCACCCGGTAGTTTTCGATCCCCACGTACAGCAACACCACTGGCCGCCGCGCACTGATCGCACTGCCCAGGCGCTCCATGGCCAAGGCGCGGTTGGGTAAGCCGGTGAGCGGATCATGCAAGGCGTTATGCGCCAGTTGCCGCTCGCGCACGGCGATGCCGCTTTGCATGGCGTTGAAGGCACGGGCCAGCAAGCCGAATTCGTCATGACTGCGCACCCGCACTGGCGTGCGGTAGTCACCGGCGCCAATGCGTTCAGCGGCCTCCACCAAGGCAGTGAGCGGGCGCGACACACGGCGCGCCAGCAACAACGCCGCCGCCAATGACACCAGCAGCACCGCCAGGGCAATCCCGAGGAACTGCCGGTCCAGCGGCGCAAAGGATTCCAGCGCATGGTCCAGCGGGCTTTGCAGCAACACGCGTACTTGATCGCCATCGCCGGTATTGGCCAGCGGCAGCACCTGGCTCAGTGCACGTTGCCCGTGAAACACATTGATCTGCGCCTCAGGGTTGGGAGGGCTTTCGCGCATCAGGCTGATGACGGTGTCTTGATAGGCTTCAGGCTGGGTGCTGAACAACTGGCCGACAAGGCCGTCCTGCTCACCAAGGAACGACACTTCAAGGTTGCTCATGGAGCGCAATTCATTGGCGAACAACTTGTCCATGGGGAAACCCATGACCACGCGGGCAATGGGCTCCGGGTCGAGTACTTCATCCTGCACCAGCAAATACGGCTGCCCGTCCATGGCGACGATGAACATTTGCTGGCCACTGCGCCGCGCATGGCGCAAGGCCTGCTCATAAGGAAACACCGCGCCCTGTACCAACACCGGCAAGGTGCTGATCATCACCTTGCCATCCAGGTCGAGGACAAACACCTCGGTGGAGTGGATACCGGTGCCATGCCGGCGCAGCGCAGTCAGGATCGAATCAGCCTTGGCGTCGATCACTGCGTGTTTGAAAGGGCCGTCCGCCGTCAGCCAGTCCAGGCCGTATTGCAGGCGACGCCCGCGCAGGTCCAACAGGCGCTCAAAGACCTGGATGCCGGTACTGAGCTGAACCTGGGCCTGGTTCTCCACGGCACGAGTGGTAGCAGCCTTGACTGCAAAGTAAGTGGCCGCCACCACCACCAGCAACAACAGCGCCAGCACCCCGGCGATACGGGTCTGGAACGTGTGGCGCCACTGCATGGCCGAACCCTGCGGCCGCGTTCGCCTCTCTGTGCCACTGGGTTCCTTGGTCATACGCATCCCTGACGAAGCTGATCTGGCGTCAAAAAAACATCCATTTAAACTGAATATTTGGTTTTAGCAGATTAGCTGGGACTTGGGATAAGTACACCCAATTGGAGCGGGGACTTTAATGTCATTTTATTGGCGGTAAAGGCGTGCGTAGCGTCCGGGACGGCACTCCCACGCGGAGCGTGGGAAATATCCGGCTTAAATGCTGCGCGCGCGCATAAAGTCCCCCCAACGGCGCACCAGGTAGTTGTGCTCATCCATCACCGAGTTCCACACCGCGATATGCCCCATGCGTTGCTCGTAGGAACCGCCATCGCGCACGTCACCGATGTCGATCAACGGCAACCCATCGCTGCCCGGCAACTCCTCGCGGGCCGGAAGGCCCGCGTACCAGTAATCCCACTCGGCGCTGCTCAAATGGTCGCGGGTGCGCGCCGGGTTGCCGATGTAGTAACCCTGGCGCGCCATCACCGCGCCCGGCCAGCCGGACAACCACCAATTGAGATAGGCATACGCCGCATCCAACACCGGGCCTTGGGCATGGCGTGACAACGACAAGCCGCCAAACCAGGCGCGATAGCCTTCACGCGGCACCGCCAACCGGTACTTCACCCCCGCACGGTGCAGGCGCATCAAGGTCGGCGACCACAGGCTCTGGATATCGATGCTTGGGCTGAGCATCAACTGCGCGGCTTCTTCATCATCGGACCAGAACGCGGCGAAGTGCCCTTCCTTCTGCTTGCGCACCAGGATGTCGGCCAGCACATCGATCTCTTCGATGCTCATGTTGCCGATGTCCTTGAACTGCGCCAGCCCCGCGCCTTGCACGGCCAGCGCGGCATCCAGCGCGCCAATCGCCGCGTCACTTTGCAACGCGGTACGCGCGCGCCAGGCCGGGTCGAGCAGCCAGCCCCAGCTTTCATTGCCGTGGCTGAAGCCATCGGGCAAACGCTCGGGGCGGTAGGCAAAACTATCGGCGTTGTGGGTCAGCGGCAGCATGCTGATGCGCTCGGTCACCGTGCTGCCGAGGCTGCCGTCGTGCTGCACGAACAGGCGCTCACTGGGCACGCTGCCGCTGCCCAGGCGGTCGCTGGCCGACAGCCGGCCGCGCTTGGGCAGGTCATTGATCTCATGCCACAACGCAATACGCCGTGTGTCGATGGGCTGGATCGCCCGCGCCGGCCATACGAAGTCGACGTTGTGAAACCACTGGTCGTACAGGTCGTAACTCTCGGGTTGCATCACCGCAATGCGCTGGGCCTGCTCCACATCGTGTACCTGGTACACCAGGCGAATGCCCAGCTCTTGCTCGGCGCGCACGCGCAGGCATTCCAGCAAGGTCACGGAAGTGCCGAGGACACGCAATGTGATCATGCCGCGAACCGCCGTGAGAACACGTCAAAGGAGCGCTGCAACAGCGCCGGGTCGAGACCGCGCAGGATAAACACCAGGCGTGACTGGCGGTCGGTGCCTGGCCATGCAGGCAAATGCACCGGAGCATGCAGGCAATGCTGCACGCCATGGATAACAATGGGGGCCGAGCTTGCGTTCACGTTAAGCAGTCCTTTGACGCGAAGGATTCGTTCGCCGTGGCATCTTAACAGCATCGACAACCACACCCCGAAGCCCACCCAATCCAGCGGCTGCTCAAAGGTCAGGCAGCAGACTTGGGCAGCGCCGTGGCTCGCCGTGGTGGTGTGGTGCAGTTGCCAGCGGCTGACTTCAACCGAAGGCTCGGCGCTGCGCAACCCCTCACCGAGCAACAGTTGGTCGCCGCTGTGAACCGCATGGGTATCGAGGATTGGCGTGCCGGCATTCAATGCCCGCAAGTGCGCCCGTAGCGCGGTGCAATCGCCGGCCAGGTCGGTTTTGCTCAGCAGCAAACGATCCGCCGCCGCCACCTGGGCCAACCATTCCGGGTGCAGGCGCTCTTGCAATTGGGCGTGGCTGGCATCCACCAAGGTGATCACCAGGCCAATGTGAAAACGCCCACGCAGTTGCACATCGTTATTCAGGGTGGCGAGGATCGGCGCCGGGTCGGCCAGGCCGGTGGTTTCCAGGATCACGCGCTTGAACGCCGGGATCTCACCGCGCTCACGGCGTTGCAACAGGCCAAGCAGCGCGTCTTTCAACTCGCCGCGAATCGAGCAGCACACGCAGCCGCTGGGCAGCAACACGGTGTCTGGCGCGACCTCTTCCACCAACAGATGGTCGATGCCGATATCACCGAATTCATTGATCAAGAGGGCCGTATCACCGAGGCTTTCGCCTTGCAGCAAACGCTTGAGCAAGGTGGTTTTGCCGCTGCCGAGAAAGCCGGTGATGACATTAAGGGCGATACTCATGACGACTCCAGATGATCGAGCAAACGCGGGTCCAGCGGGTCCAGCGGGCGCCCGAGCATGGTCTCCGCCGCCTGCCACAGTTGATCCAGGCCACTGGCCAATGCCTGTTTGCCGGTCGCGCCCAACAACAGGTAGGACGCGCCCTGGAAGTCTTCGACCTTGAGTCGGAACACCGCCAGCACTTGATTGATCGCCGCAATGCGGCGCAGACGCTCACGGCGCCTGGGCAGTTCATCGCCCAAGGGGTCGCTCCAGTGCAAGTCTTCGCCGAGCAAGCCGCAGAGTCCGCACATGGTTACACCTCACTCATGGCATGACATCGCCGGAATTCGGGCCGAGTGTCTGGCCGACAAACAGGTTGCCACCCGGCTCGCTGGCGAGCAGTACGGCGGTCGGCGCCACTTCATCGGCCTGGCCAAAGCGGCCCAGGGGCAACTCGGCGGCTTTGGCGCGCTTCCAGTCTTCGCTGATGCCGCCCACCAACGGCGTCTCGATCGGGCCGGGCGCAATGGCATTGACCAGCACGTTGTCCTTGGCCACTTCCAGCGCCAGGGATTTGGTAAAGCCGATCACGCCGGCCTTGGCCGCAGCATAGTGGGTCAACTCGGCGCCGCCCTTGATGCCCAGTTGCGAGGCCACATTGATGATGCGGCCCCAGCGCTGCGCGAGCATGTGCGGCAAGGCGCGCTGGCTGGCGACAAACACACTGGTGAGGTCGACGCGCAGCATGTCGTTCCACATTTCGATGGAGAGGTCGACGCAGCGTGCCTGGGTGAGCATGCCGGCATTGTTGACCAGAATGTCGATGCCGCCGAAGTGCTCGACGCAACGGTCGACACTGGCCTGGGCGCCTTCAACGCTGCCGACATCGGCCAGGCATTCGACCACCTCGGCACCGAGGTTGCGGCAGGTGATCGCGGTTTCGGCGAGGCTGGCGGCGTTACGGTCGGCCAGCAGCAGGCGTGCGCCTTCGACGGCATAGGCACGGGCGATGGCGGCACCGATGCCGCTGCCGGCGCCGGTGATTACGGCACGACGGTTAACGAGTTGGGACATACAAGTCTCCTTGGACAAACACAGTTCCAATGTGGGAGCGGGCTTGCTCGCGAATACGGTGGGTCAGTAACACATGCATTGACTGACACGGCGCATTCGCGAGCAAGCCCGCTCCCACATTTGGATTGGATGCATTCAGTCGGGCCAGCGCACGGTTAAACCACCGTCGATGACGATGCTTTGGCCAGTCAAATAGCTCGACGCCTCACTGGTCAAAAACTGCACCAGCGACGCCACCTCATCCGCCCGCCCTACCCGGCCCAACGGAATCGCCCGGGCGGCCTT